>JADCHE010000074.1 GCA_020248665.1 Burkholderiales bacterium
GACGTCGGCGGCGGCGAGCGTCGCCCGCAGCGCGTCGCGGTCGGTCTTCAGCAGGTTCGCGCGCAGGTCGAGCGGCGCCGGCCGCAGCAGCGCGACGCCGAGCCGCTCCACCGCCGCGTGCGGCATCGCCCCGCCTTCGGCGCGCGCCTGCTCGAGCAGCTCGGCGTGCAGCCAGTCGGGCAGGCTCAGTCGAACCGGCTGGGGCAGCCCGCCCGGGTCGGTGGCGAGCGCCCGGCGCAGTGCGTCCTCGTCGGCGGCGTCGGCACGCAGCCCGGGGATCACCGCCTCGCCGTAGCGCAGCGCGAGCGACAGCCATGCGAGCCGGCGAGGCAACGGACCGCGCAGCGACTGCGCCTCGTGGGCGTAGCGGCGCCGGTGGCGCAGCACGTCGAACACCGTATCGGCGACGAGCCCGCGGTCGCGCCGGCCGAGCCGCTCGTTCGCCTTGAAGAACGCGCGCAGCGCCGAGTCGGCCGGACGGTCGAGTCGCAGCACGTCGGTGAGCGCGCGCTCGACGGCGGCGAGCAGTGGCGGGGAGAGGCGCGGCGGCTCCGGGGCGGCCGGTGCGCCCGAGGGCACCTCGGCCGGCCGCACGACCACCGGGGCCGCGCCCGGCGCCGGCCGCGCGTCGTCCGCGCCCGCGCCGCCCGCCCGCGCGCCGCCCGGTTCGCCGCCACCGCTCACGCCGTGGCCTCCCACAGCAGTCGCTGCGCCGCGTCCACGCCCTCGACCTCGGCCCGTCCGTCGCGCACCCGCACCCGGCCTTCGACCAGCCAGCGTACCGCCGTCGGATACAGCCGGTGCTCCGCGCGCAACACCCGAGCGGCGAGTCGCGCCGCGTCGTCGCCGTCCAGCACCGGCACCGCGGCCTGCGCGAGGATCGGCCCGTGGTCGAGCGTCGGCGTGACCAGGTGGACCGTCGCGCCGTGCACCCTCACGCCGGCGGCGAGCGCGCGCGCATGCGTGCCGAGCCCCGGGAACACGGGCAGCAGCGACGGATGGATGTTGACGAGCCGCCCCTCGAGGCGGTGCACGAAGCCGTCGGTCAGGATCCGCATGAAGCCGGCGAGCACCACCAGGTCCGCGCCGAGCGCGTCGAGCTGCCGCGCGAGCGCCGCGTCGAACGCCTCGCGGCCGTCGAAGCCGGCGTGCGGCAGCACATGCACCGGCAGCCCGAGCTCGCGGGCGAGCGCGAGCCCCGCGGCGTCCTCGCGGTTCGAGATCACCGCGCCGACCCGCGCGGGCCAGCGCTCCTCGAGGCAGGCGCGCGCGAGGCTCGCCATGTTCGAGCCCTGGCCGGAGATCAGGATCGCGAGCGTCTTCAAAAAGGGGCGCAGCGGCAGGAGGGCCTGCAGTCTAGCACCCGCCGGGACCGTGAACGCCCTGGATTGCTTTATGATTCAAGGTTTTGCGTCCGCTCGCATGCAGGTCTTCCGCCGCCTCCCGCCCGTCGATCAGCGCGTCCCGTGTGCCCTCACCATCGGCAACTTCGATGGCGTGCACCTCGGGCACCGCGCGCTGCTCGACGCGCTCGGCCGGGTCTCGGGGCGGCTGGGCGTGCCGGCCTGCGTGCTGACCTTCGAGCCGCATCCGCGCGAGTACTTCGCGGCGCACCGCCCCGGCGTCGTCGCGCCGCCCCGGATCGCGACCCTGCGCGACAAGCTCGAGGCGCTCGAGGCGGCCGGCGTCGCGCGCACCTGCGTGGTCCACTTCAACGCGCGCTTCGCCGCGCTCGAGCCCGAGGCCTTCGTCGAGCGGGCACTGGTCGACGGGCTGCTCGCGCGCTTCGTACTGATCGGCGACGACTTCCGCTTCGGCGCGCAGCGACGCGGCGACTTCGCGTTGCTCGAGACGCTCGGTGCACGCCATGGCTTCGAGGTCGAGCGCATGCGGACGCTCGCGCTCGACGGCGAGCGGGTGTCGAGCTCCGCAGTCCGAGCCGCGCTCGCGCAGGCCGACTTCGGCCGGGTCGAGCGGCTGCTCGGCCGCCCCTACGCGATCTCGGGCCACGTCGTGCACGGCCGCAAGCTCGGGCGCGAGCTCGGCTTCCCGACGCTAAACCTGCGCATCCCGCACGGCCGCCCCGCGCTGGGTGGCATCTTCGTGGTCCGCGTGCACGGCCTGGCCGACGCGCCGGTCGCCGGCGTCGCGAGCCTCGGCACCCGCCCCGCGGTCGAGGCCGACGGCGCGCCGCTGCTCGAGACCCACGTGCTCGACTGGAGCGGCGACGCCTACGGACGCGTCGTGCGAATCGAATTCCTGCGCAAGCTGCGCGACGAGGCGAAGTACGACGGCCTCGACGCGCTGGTCGCGCAGATCCGCCTCGACGCGGACCAGGCCCGCGCGCACTTCGCCGCGTTCGCCGTCCGCACGGCCACGGGCACCGCCCGCTGACCGCACCGAACATTCCGGGATCCACGATGGCCCAGCAGCCCCCGAAAGACACCGCCCGCCCCGACTACCGGGCGACGCTGAACCTGCCCGAAACGCCGTTCCCGATGCGCGGCGACCTGGCCAAGCGCGAGCCGAAGTGGGTCGCCGAGTGGCAGGACACCGGCGTCTACAAGCGCATCCGCGCATACTCCAGGGGCCGGCCGCTCTTCGTGCTGCACGACGGCCCGCCGTATGCGAACGGCGACATCCACATCGGCCACGCGGTCAACAAGATCCTGAAGGACGTGATCGTCAAGTGCCGGAACATGGCCGGCTTCGACGCGCGCTACGTGCCGGGCTGGGACTGCCACGGCATGCCGATCGAGATCCAGATCGAAAAGCAGTTCGGCAAGTCGCTGCCCCCCGCCGAGGTGCAGGCGAAGTCGCGCGCCTACGCGACCGAGCAGATCGCGCGGCAGAAGAAGGACTTCCAGCGGCTCGGCGTGCTCGGCGAGTGGGACGACCCGTACCTGACGATGGCGCCACGCAACGAGGCCGACGAGCTGCGCGCGCTCGGCACCATCATGGAGGCGGGCTTCGTCTTCCGCGGTCTCAAGCCGGTCAACTGGTGCTTCGACTGCGGCTCGGCACTCGCCGAGGCCGAGGTCGAGTACGCCGAGCGCACCGACCTCGCGGTCGACGTCGCGTTCGCGTTCACGGACCGCGCGAAGCTCGCCGCGGCCTTCGGCCTGCCGACGCTGCCCGAGGGCGCGGGCGCCGCGGTGATCTGGACGACCACGCCCTGGACGCTGCCCGCGAACCAGGCGCTGAACCTGCACCCCGACTTCGAGTACGCGCTCGTCGCGACCGAGCGCGACGGCGCGCCGCTCACGCTGCTGCTCGCGAAGGAGCGCGTCGCGCCCTGCCTCGCCGCCTGGGGCCTGCCCGAGGGCACGGTGCTCGCGACCGCGCCGGGCAAGGCACTCGAACGGCTCGAGTTCCGCCATCCGTTCTTCGACCGCGCGGCGCCCGTCTACCTCGGCGAGTACGTGACGCTCGACACCGGCACCGGGATCGTCCACTCGTCGCCCGCCTACGGTGTCGAGGACTTCCTGTCGTGCAAGCGTTACGGCATGAAGGACACCGACATCCTGAACCCGGTCACCGGCGACGGCCGCTACGCGAGCACGCTGCCGCACTGGGGTGGCCTCACGATCTGGGACGCGAACCCGAAGATCGTCGAGGCGATGCGCGCCAACGGCACGCTGCTGAAGGTCGAGCAGTACAAGCACCCGTACATGCACTGCTGGCGACACAAGACGCCGGTGATCTACCGCGCGACCAGCCAGTGGTTCGCCGGCATGGACGTGAAGCCCAGGCAGGGCCCGACGCTGCGCGAGCGCGCGCTCGCCGCGATCGAGGCGACCGACTTCTACCCCGGCTGGGGCCAGGCGCGGCTGCACGCGATGATCGCGAACCGCCCCGACTGGACGCTATCGCGCCAGCGGCAGTGGGGCGTGCCGATGGCCTTCTTCGTGCACCGCGAGACCGGCGCGCTGCACCCGCGCACGCCGGAGCTGCTCGAGCAGGTCGCGAAACGCATCGAGACCGGCGGCATCGAGGCCTGGCAGTCGCTCGATCCGCGCGAGCTGCTCGGCGACGAGGCCGACCTCTACGACAAGAACCGCGACACGCTCGACGTCTGGTTCGACTCCGGCACCACGCACCAGACGGTGCTGCGCGGCTCGCACGCGGCGCAGTCGGCCTTCCCTGCCGACCTGTACCTCGAAGGCAGCGACCAGCACCGCGGCTGGTTCCACTCGTCGCTGCTGACCTCCTGCATGATCAACGGCGTCGCGCCCTACAAGGCGCTGCTGACCCACGGCTTCGTCGTCGACGGCGAGGGCCGGAAGATGAGCAAGTCGCTCGGCAACGTCGTCGTGCCGCAGAAGGTGTCGGACACGCTCGGCGCCGAGATCCTGCGGCTGTGGGTCGCCTCGACCGACTACTCGGGCGAGCTGTCGCTGTCCGACGAGATCCTCAAGCGCGTCGTCGAGGCCTACCGCCGCATCCGCAACACGCTGCGCTTCCTGCTCGCGAACCTCGCCGACTTCGATGCACGCACCGACACGGTGCCGGTCGCCGACATGGTCGAGATCGACCGCTGGATGCTCGCGCGCGGCGCGCAATGGCAGGCCGACGTGATCGGCGCCTACGGCCGCTTCGAGTTCCACCCGATCGTCGCCGGCATGCAGGTCTGGTGCTCGGAGGACCTCGGCGCGTTCTACCTCGACGTGCTCAAGGACCGGTTCTACACCACCGCGCCGAAGTCGCTCGCGCGGCGCTCGGCGCAGACCGCGCTGTGGCACGTCACGCAGTCGCTGGTCCGCGCGATGGCACCGATCCTGTCGTTCACCGCCGAGGAGGCCTGGCCGCTGCTCGACCCGAAGGCCCACGCGGCGCAGGGCGGCACGGTGTTCACTCAGGTCTGGCACGCGTTCCCCGAGGTGCCCGACGCCGAGGCGCTGCGTGCCAAGTGGGCGCGGCTGCGCGCCTGGCGAGGCGAGGTGACCAAGGCGATCGAGGGGCTGCGCGCGAGCGGCGCGATCGGCTCGTCGCTGCAGGCCGAGATCGAGGTCGCGGCCGACGGCGCGCTGTTCGAGGACCTGGCGAGCCTCGGCGACGACCTGCGCTTCGTGCTGATCGTATCGGCCGCGCGGCTGCGCGAGGCCGAGCCCGGCGAGCTCGGCGAGGCGGACGCCGCGACCGGGAAGATCGCGGTCGTGCCGAGCGCGCACGCGAAGTGCGAGCGCTGCTGGCACTGGCGCGACGACGTCGGCCACGATCCGGCGCATCCGGGCCTGTGCGGCCGCTGCACCAGCAACCTGCACGGCGCGGGCGAACCGCGCCACGCGGCCTGAGGCGCGCATGCCGAGGCGCGGCAAGGCCCCCGGGCTGTCGTCCTGGCTCGCGATCGCGGCCCTGGTGCTGGTCGTCGACCAGCTGACCAAGGCGTGGATCCTGTCGCGCTTTCGCGTCGGCGAACGCACGCAGGTGGTGACCGGGCTCTTCGACCTGACGCTGGTCTACAACCCGGGCGCAGCCTTCAGCTTCCTCGCCGACCACGATGGCTGGCAGCGCTGGTTCTTCATCGGCATCGGCATCGCCGCGTCGGGGTTCATCCTGTGGCTGCTGGTGCGCCACGGCTCGCAGCGCCTGTTCGCGGGCGCGCTGTCGCTGATCCTCGGCGGCGCGATCGGCAACGTGATCGACCGGTTCGTCCACGGCGAGGTCGTCGACTTCCTGCTCGTGCACTGGTTCGACCGCTGGTATTTCCCGGCGTTCAACGTCGCCGACTCGGCGATCACCGTGGGCGCCGTGCTGCTGATCCTTGACGAACTGCTGCGGGTCCGCAACAGTCGCTGAATGACTGCCCCCGCCCCCGAGGCCGGCGAGCTCGCCGGCCGGCACCTGCTGCTCGGCGTGACCGGCGGCGTCGCCGCGTTCAAGGCCTGCGAGCTCGCGCGCGAGCTGCAGCGCCGCGGCGCGACCGTGCAGGTCGCGATGACCGACGCGGCCACGAAGTTCATCGGCCCGGCGACCTTCCAGGCACTGACCGGCCGGCCGGTGTTCGTCGACGCGTGGGACGGCCGCATCGACGACGGCATGCCGCACATCGACCTCTCGCGCGGCGCCGACGCGATCCTGGTCGCGCCCGCGACAGCCGACTTCATGGCCAAGGTCGCGCACGGCCTGGCCGACGACCTCCTCTCCACGCTGGTGCTCGCGCGCGACTGCCCGCTGCTCGTCGCGCCCGCGATGAACCGGCAGATGTGGGCGGCCGCGGCCACGCAGCGCAGCGTCGCCACGCTGCACGCCGACGGCGTCGCGATCCTCGGGCCGGGCAGCGGCGAGCAGGCCTGCGGCGAGACCGGCGACGGGCGCATGCTCGAGGCGCAGCAACTGGTCGAGGAGACGATCGCGTTCTTCGTACCGAAGCGGCTCGCCGGCCGCCGCGTGCTGGTCACCGCCGGCCCGACCTTCGAGCCGATCGACCCGGTGCGCGGCATCACCAACCTGTCGTCCGGCAAGATGGGCTACGCGATCGCGCGCGCCTGCCGCCACGCCGGCGCCGAGGTGGTGCTGGTGTCCGGCCCGACCGCGCTCGACGCCCCGCAGGGCGTGCGCCGCGTCGACGTGCGCAGCGCGCGCGAGATGCTCGCCGCGGTGCAGGCCGAGCTCGCCGGGCAGGACCTGTTCGTCGCGGTCGCCGCGGTCGCCGACTGGCGCGTGGCCAACGCGTCGGACCGCAAGCTGAAGAAGACCGAGGGCGGCGCGCCGCCGGCGCTCGAGTTCGCGCAGAACCCCGACATCCTCGCGACCGTCGCGAAGACGCCGGGCGCACCGTACTGCGTCGGCTTCGCCGCCGAGACCGAGGACCTCGAGGCCAACGCGCAGGACAAGCGCCGCCGCAAGGGCGTGCCGCTGCTGGTCGGCAACCTCGGGCAGGCGACCTTCGGCCGCGACGACAACGAGCTGCTGCTGGTCGACGCCGAAGGCACCACGCGGCTGCTGCGCGCGAGCAAGACCGCGCTCGCCGCGCGGCTGGTCGACGAGATCGCGCGTCGGCTGCCCGACGCGCGTTGCTGACGATGGCCGGTCCGCCCGACCACCGAGCGTGGCCCACCTCGACCTGGCGGCCGCACGACCCGGCGCTCGGCGGCGCGCCGCGCGACGGCGATTTCTCGCGGCTGCTCGAGGCGGCGAGTTCGCCGCGCGCGCACCGGATGAGGGTCGACCCGGAGGTCGAGGCGCTGGGCTCGGACACGCGCCGCCGTCCGCGGACGCCCTACGGCTCGCCGGGGATGAACCGGGGGCGGGCGCTGCCCGTGCCCGGCCGGCCCGCCGACGGCGCGGCGGACGACGCATCAGGCGCCGCACGACTCGACACCCCGTCCGGCATGGGCGACCCGACCGCGGCGGACGACGCGACCTTCGGCGCCGGCACGTCGCGCCCCGCCCGCGCCGGCACGCGGCCCTGGTCCGGCCGCCGGCTGCGCGACCGCGTCTTCGCGATCCTGTTCGCGCTCGCCGGCCTGTGGATCCTGCTGAACGTGCTCGACTCGGCCACCCACCGCAGCTCCGAGGACCTGGGCCCGCTCGTCGTCCTCGCGGTCGTGGCGTTCTTCGTGCTGCGCGGCTGGCTGCGGGGTCGTCGTTCCCGGACCGACTCCCGATGATCACCGTCGACCTGAAGATCCTCGACGCGCGCATGCGCGACGCGCTGCCCGCCTACGCGACGCCCGGCAGTGCCGGCCTCGACCTGCGCGCCTGCCTCGACGCACCGCTCGAGATCCCGCCCGGGCGCACCGTGCTGATTCCGACCGGGATCTCGATCCACCTCGGCGACCCGGGCTACGCGGCCGTGCTGCTGCCGCGCTCGGGCCTCGGGCACAAGCACGGCATCGTGCTCGGCAACCTGGTCGGGCTGATCGACTCCGACTATCAGGGCCCGCTGATGGTCTCGTGCTGGAACCGCAACCCGCCCGAGGCGGGGCCGGCCGCGACCTTCACCGTGCAGCCGATGGAGCGGATCGCACAGATGGTGATCGTGCCGGTCGCGCAGGCCGCGTTCCGCGTCGTCGACGACTTCGCGGCGAGCGACCGCGGCGCCGGCGGCTTCGGAAGCACCGGCACGCGCTGAGCGCGCGCCGCGCGTCTCATCGCGCCGCCGCCTCGGCGATCAGCGCATCGAGCTTCCTCGCATCCGCGACGAACGCACGGATACCCTCGGAGAGCTTGTCGCTCGCCATCGCATCCTCGTTCAGCTCGAAGCGGAAGTGCTTCTCGTCGAAGCGCACCCGCTCGATCGGCGCCTTCGCGGCCGCCGCCGGATCGAGCCGGCGCGGCACCGCCGCGTCCGAGCCGCGCAGCTGCTCGAGCAGCTCCGGGCTGATCGTCAGCAGGTCGCAGCCCGCGAGCGCGAGGATCTGGCCGACGTTACGGAAACTCGCGCCCATCACCTCGGTCTGGTAGCCGAACTTCTTGAAGTAACCGTGGATGCGGCGCACCGACGCGACGCCGGGGTCGGACTCGCCGTCGAAATCGACGCCGTCGCGCTTGCGGTACCAGTCGTAGATGCGGCCCACGAACGGCGAGATCAGCGTCACGCCCGCGTCCGCGCAGGCGACTGCCTGCGGGAAGCCGAACAACAGCGTGAGGTTGCAGCGGATGCCGTCGCGCTCCAGGCGCTCGGCCGCGCGGATACCCTCCCAGGTCGACGCGACCTTGACCAGCACCCGCTCGCGCCCGATGCCGGCGGCGGCGTACAGCTCGACGATGCGCTGCGCGCGGGCCACGGTGCCCTCGGTGTCGAACGACAGGCGCGCGTCGACCTCGGTCGAGACCCGTCCGGGCACGATCGCGAGGATCTCGCGACCGAAGCGCACCAGCAGCCGGTCGACGAGCAGCTCGGGCGCGTCGCCGCGGGGGTGCGCGACCGTCTCGTCGAGCAGGCCGCGGTACTCGGGCTTGCCGACCGCCTTCAGGATCAGCGTCGGGTTGGTGGTCGCGTCGCGGGGCGCGTAGGCCTTCATCGCGTTGAAGTCGCCGGTGTCGGCGACCACCGTGGTCATCGTCTTCAGTCGTTCGAGCGCGTTCATGCCGGACCTTCTCGGGAGTCCGCCATGGTACCGGGTCCGGCCCCGGGGCCGGCGGGGCCGCGCTTGCCAGGTCGGTCGCCGCCGTCCGATCATCGGTGACCGGTCACGACCGGTGCCGCGGCGCGGGCTCTTGACCCACGTCAACGCGCTCGCCGGGGCGCCGCATACGCTATGGGGCACCGGACGAAGCGACCCGCGCCCGCGGGACGCGCGCCACCACGAACCACTCAGGGAGCGGACATGAGCTTCGGCTACAAGACCATCCTCGCGCACTTCGACTCGACCGAGCGCGCCGACCGCCGACTGCGCGCCGCGGCGACGCTCGCCGAGGACTTCGACGCCCACCTCGCGGCGGTCTACAGCATCATGTCACCGCTCTACAGCGAGCCCTTCGTCGCCGACGGCGGTGCATTCGTCGCGCAGGAGCTGCTGCGCTTCCAGGAGCGCAAGGACGCCGAGGCCCGCGCAGCGTTCGACAAGGTCGCGCCGTCCCTGTCGCGCCCCTGCGAGTGGCGGGCCGCGGCCGGCGACCCGTCCTCGGTCGTCAACGAGCACGCCCGCTACGCCGACCTGGTCGTGCTCGGCCAGTACGACGACGACGCGGCCAACGACGTGACGCCCGACTTCATCGGCCGGGTCATCATGGGCTCGGGCCGGCCGGTGCTGGTCCTGCCGTACATCGGCGAGGTGAAGCCGATCGGCCGCCGCCCGATGGTCGCGTGGAACGCCAGCCGTGAGGCGGCGCGCGCGGTCAGCTCGTCGATGCCGCTGCTGCGCCGGGCCGACGAGGTGCAGGTGACGACCTTCAACGCGCGCGGTGGGCGCGGAGGCCACGGCGACGTGCCGGGCGCCGACATCGCGGCCTACCTCGCGCGCCACGGCGTCAAGGCCAACGTATCGGGCAGCAGCTCGAAGGACGTCGATATCGGCAACCAGATCCTGTCGCGGGCCGACGACTTCCAGGCCGACCTGATCGTGATGGGCGGCTACGGTCACTCGCGCGCCTACGAGTTCGTGATGGGCGGCGCGACGCGCACGCTGCTCGAGTCGATGACGGTGCCGGTGCTGTTCGCGCATTGACGGCGCTGCCCCCGACGTTCCGGGCGATGGCGTTCGACGGCGCGCGGCGGCTGCGCGCGGTCGAGCTGCCGCTCGCGCCGCCCGGGCCGCACGAGCTGGTGCTGCGCGTGAGCACCTGCGGCGTGTGCCGCACCGACCTGCATCTCGTCGACGGCGACCTCACGCCGCCGCGCCTGCCCGTCGTGCCCGGCCACGAGATCGTCGGCACGGTGCTCGCGCGCGGCGACGCGGTCACCGCCTTCGAGGTCGGCCGGCGCGTCGGGGCGGTCTGGATGCACGACAGCTGCCTGCGCTGCCGCTGGTGCGACGGCGGCCGCGAGAACCTGTGCCGCGACGCGCGCTTCAACGGCCTGCACGTGCACGGCGGCTACGCGACACACGCGGCTGTCGATGCGCGCTTCTGCGTCGCGCTGCCCGAGCGCTACGACGACGTGCGCGCCGCACCGCTGCTCTGCGCCGGGCTGATCGGCTTGCGCACGCTGCGGATGGCCGGCGACGACGCCCGGCGCATCGGCGTCTACGGCTTCGGCGCGGCCGGCCACTTGGTCGCGCAGGCGGCGATCCACGAGGGCCGCGAGGTCTGGGCGTTCACCCGCGACGGCGACACCGCCGCGCAGGCGCTCGCGCTGCGGCTCGGCGCGCGCTGGGCCGGCGACTCGTCGCAGCCCGCGCCCGAGCCGCTCGATGCGGCGCTGCTGTTCGCGCCGGTCGGCGCGCTGGTGCCGAAGGCGCTTGCCGACCTCGCGCCGGGCGGCACCGTGGTGTGCGGTGGGATCCACATGAGCGACATCCCGTCGTTCCCCTACCGGATCCTGTGGGAGGAGCGCGTCGTGCGCTCGGTCGCGAACCTGACCCGCGCCGACGCGACCGGCTTCATGGCGCTCGCCGCCGCGGCCGACTTCGCGATCGAGACCGAGACCTTCGCGCTCGCCGACGCGAACGAGGCGCTCGAGCGGCTGCGCGACGGGCGGATCACCGGCGCGGCAGTGCTGGACTGCTCGGTCGGGCCCTGACGGCCGCGACGCGCGCCGAGGACGCGCTCAGCCGCGCGCCGCGAGCGCCTTCGCGCGGATCTCGTCGATCGTCTGCCCTGCGGTGATTGCCTGCGGGTCGATCACCAGCTCGATCAGCGCCGGTGTGCCCGCGCCCCGTGCGCGCTCGAACGCGGCGGCGAACTGCGCGGTCTCGGTGACCCGCTCGCCGTGGCAGCCGTACGCCTGCGCGAGCTTCACGAAGTCGGGGTTGCGCAGTGCGGTGCCGTACACCCGCGCCGGATACTCGCGCTCCTGGTGCATCCGGATCGTGCCGTAGATGCCGTTGTTGACCAGTACGACGATCGGGTTCGCGCCATACTGCACCGCGGTCGCGAGTTCCTGGCCGGTCATCATGAAGTCGCCGTCGCCGGTGAACGCGACGACCACCCGGTCCGGGTGCGCGAGCGCGGCGGCGACCGCGGCCGGCACCGCGTAGCCCATCGCGCCGGAGGTCGGCGCGAGCTGCGTCTTGTGCCGGCGGTGCCGGTGGAAGCGGTGCACGGGCGTGGCGAAGTTGCCGGCGCCGTTGGTCAGGATCGCGTCGTGCGGCAGCGTGCGCTCGAGGTGCAGCACACACTCGGGGTAGCTGAGCGAGCCCGGCTGCGCGCGCGGCACGCGCCAGTCGGCGTAGTCGCGCTGCGCGTCGGCGAGCCAGCCGGACCAGCGCGCCGGCAGGTCGGCCGATGCGGGGGCCAGCCCGTCGAGCGCCGCGGCGAACTCTCGGTTGCCCGCGGCGATCGGCAGCTCGGCGCGGAACACCCGCCCGAGCTCGTCCGCCCCTGGGAACACGTGCACCAGGCACTGCGCCGGTGTCGGCGACTCGACCAGCGTGTAGCCGTTGGTGGTCATCTCGCCGAGCCGCACGCCGACCGCGACGAGCAGGTCGGCCTCCTTCACGCGCGCGCCCAGCTTCGGGTTCACCCCGATACCGACCTCGCCGACGTAGAGCGCGTCGCCGTTGTCGTAGGCGTCCTGGAAGCGCCATGCGCAGGCGACCGGCAGCCCGAAGCGCCGCGCGAACGCCTGCACCGAGGCGCGCGAGGCGTCGCCCCACGTCGATCCGCCGACCAGCAGCAGCGGCCGCTCGGCCTGCGACAGCAGCGCGCCGAGGCGCTCGAGCTGGGCCGCCGACGGTGCGGCCTGCGCGCTCAGGTAGCGCCTCGCGTCGGGCACGTCGGCGACCTGCACCAGCACGTCCTCCGGCAGCGCGAGCACGACCGGCCCCGGCCGTCCGGAGGTCGCGACGTGGTAGGCGTGCTGGACGAGCTCGGGGATCCGGTCGGCGCGGTCGATCGACGCGACCCACTTGGCCATCTGCCCGAACATCCGCCGGTAGTCGACCTCCTGGAACGCCTCACGCTCGACGAAGTCGGTGCCGACCTGGCCGATGAACAGGATCATCGGCGTCGAGTCCTGGTAGGCGGTGTGCACCCCGATCGACGCGTTGGTCGCGCCGGGGCCGCGGGTGGCGAAGCAGATCCCCGGCTCGCCGGTCAGCTTGCCCCAGGCCTCGGCCATGTTCGCCGCGCCCCCCTCCTGGCGGCAGACGACCAGCGGCAAGCGGTCGCGGACGTCGTGCAGCGCGTCGAGCACCGCGAGGAAGCTCTCTCCGGGCACGCAGAACGCGCGCGACGCACCGTGCGCGAGCAGCTGGTCGACGAGGATGCGGCCCCCGGGACGCGGGCCGGGCGAGGCGGGGCGGTCGGTGCGGATCATCGCCGGATTGTCGCACGCACCCCTGCCCGGCCCCCTGTCCGAAACTGGCAGAATGGTGACTCCTGGCTTCCTCTCGCCGGCCCATCGGCCCCCATGACACGACCCGACGACCGCGTGCGCGCGCTGCGCATCGAGCCGCTCGACCTGACCGCGCCGCGCGACGCCGCGGCGCTGGTCGCGCTGCTCGACGAGTACGCACGCGACCCGACCGGGGGCGGCACGCCGCTCGCCGACGACGCGAAGGCGCGGCTGCCCGGCCTGCTCGCCAGCCGCGCCCACTACGCGGGCCTGCTCGCGTGGGACGGCGATCGGCCCGTCGGCCTCGTCAACGCGTTCGAGGGCGTCTCGACCTTCAAGGCGCGTCCGCTGCTCAACATCCACGACATCGCGGTCGCCGCGAGCCACCGCGGCCGCGGCGTGGGCCGCGCGCTGCTCGCGGCCGCCGAGTCGCTGGCCCGCGCCCGCGGCTGCTGCAAGCTGACCCTCGAGGCCCTCGAGGGCAATGCCACCGCGATCGGCCTGTACCGCAGCGTCGGCTTCGTCGCCTACGAGCTCGACCCCGCGATGGGCCGCGCGACCTTCTTCGAGAAGTGGCTCACCTGAACCGGAGCACCCCGCCATGCCCTCCTTCGACGTGACCCTCGAGGCCAACCAGGTCGAGATCCGCAACGCCGTCGACCAGGCGAACAAGGAGATCGCGAACCGCTTCGACTTCAAGGGCTCGGACGCGCGCTTCGAGCTCGCCGACAAGAGCCTGACGGCCTTCGCCGACGACGACTTCAAGCTCGGCCAGGTCCGCGACGTGCTGCTCGGCAAGCTCGCCAAGCGCAACGTCGACGTGCGCTTCCTCGACTACGGCACGCCCGAGCGCATCGGCGGCGACAAGTTAAAGCAGCCGATCACGATCCGGCACGGCGTGCCGTCCGAGACCGGCAAGAAGATCGTGCGCGCGCTCAAGGACGCGAAGATGAAGGTCCAGGCGTCGATCCAGGGCGACGCGGTGCGCGTGACCGGCGCGAAGCGGGACGAGCTGCAGGTGGCGATCGCGCTGATCCGCAAGGAGTTCACCGACCTGCCGCTCGCCTGCGGCAACTTCCGCGACTGACCCCCGCGCACGGTGGCGCGATGACGATCGACCGCCCCGACGGCACCGTGCCGCTCGTCGTCGACGAGGTCGAGGTCGGCTGCCTGACCGAGGCCTGGCTCGAGCGCGTGCTCGAGGCGCCGACGCCGTTCGAGCGCACCGGCAACGGCCCGGTGCGGCTGATGCCCGCGCTCGCGACCTTCGCAGGCCGCTCGGCCGCGCTCGCCGCGTGGGCCGACGCCGCCCGAATGCGCTGGGACGTGCCCGGCTGGCGGGACGAGCGCGTCGTGATCCGCGACGAGCGCGACGGCCGGCCGCTCGCCGGCATCGAGCGAGCCCTGCTGCGTCCGCTCGGGCTGCTGCTGCGCTCGGTGCAGGCCTGCGCGTATGCGACCGGCCCGGACGGCCCGCGCCTGTGGATCGCACGCCGCGCCGAGCACAAGCCGGTCGACCCGGGCCGGCTCGACGCGCTGGTCGCCGGCGGCATCGCGGGCTTCGACACACCGTGGTCGACGCTGCTGCGCGAGTGCGCAGAGGAGGCCGGCATCCCGGCCGAGCTCGCCGGGCGTGCCCGGTCCGCGGGCACGCTCGAGCTCTGCGTGCCCGCGGTCGACGACGGCGTGCCGGTGGTGCACCGCGAGCGCGTCGAGCTGCACGACCTCGAACTGCCGCCCGGCTTCGAGCCGGTGCCGGCCGACGGCGAGCACGCCGAGCTGTTCGCGATGCGCCCGGCCGAGGCGCTCGCCTCGATCGAGGCCGGCGGCTGGACGCGCGACGGCGCGCAGGCGACGCTCGCGCTGCTGCACCGGCTCGGCTGGCTCGCCTGAGCGCGCCGACCCGCCCGCGCGGCGGGCCGCGACGCGGCAGGGATGGTCGACGCGTCGCCGAGCCCTCCGCCCGTCTCACGGCCACGAAGCCCGCGCGGCCGGCCGGGCTCCGCGAACCGACAGGCGGCCCACCGCGGCGCAGTGCCCCGGCCTACCATGGGGTACACGGGTGGACACCTGTGGACATCCGTGAACCTGCGATTTCTTCTTTCTCCTGGTTTCATCTTTCTCACCACCGCGGCCGCCGGAGCTGCCGAGGTCGCTGTGGTGGGCGTTTTTCCTCCCTCCAAGGCAGTACTCGTCATCGACGGCAACGGTCCCTTCACGGTCCCGGTCGGCGCGTCCAAGGGGTCGGTGCGCGTGCGCTCGGTCGACGAGGGCGGCGCGGTGCTCGAGATCGACGGGCAGCGCGTGTCCCTGCCGATCGGCACAGCCCCGATCCGACGGGACCCGTCCACCGCATCGAGGGTCGTGCTCGCGCCCGACGCGCGCGGGCACTACCTCGCGCAGGGCTCGGTCAACGGCGCCCCGGTGCGCTTCCTCGTCGACACAGGCGCGACCGCGGTGACGCTGCCGCTCGCGCTCGCGCGCTCGATCGGCATCGATCCTTCGCGCGGCGAGGCGGTGTCCGTGCAGACCGCCAACGGCGTCGTCGCGGGGCGGCGGGTACGGCTCGACCGGGTGTCGATCGGCGAGATGACGCTCTACCAGGTCGACGCGATCCTGCAGGACGGGCTCGGCGACAAGGCACTGCTCGGCATGAGCTTCCTGTCGCGGACGGACCTGCGCCGAGACGGCGACCAGCTGGTGCTGGTCAAGCGGATGTAGCGGCGCGGGCCCCGCGCCGCCGCCGCTCAGGACTCGATCCGCGCGTACGCCGAGTGGTTGTGGATCGACTCGAAGTTCTCGCCTTCGACCACGAAGGCCGCCACGCCGGGCGCCTCGCGGACCGCGGCGGCCACGTCGCGCACCAGGTCCTCGACGAATTTCGGGTTGTCGTACGCACGCTCGGTCACGAGCTTCTCGTCGACGCGCTTGAGCAGACCGTAGAGCTCGCACGAGGCCTGCGCCTCGATCCGCGCGATCAGCGCCGGCAGGTCAAGCGCCGCGCCCTCGGCGAGACGGGCCTCGACGGTCACATGCGAGCGCTGGTTGTGCGCGCCGTAGTCGGAGATCTCCTTCGAGCACGGGCACAGGCTGGTGACCGGCACGACGACCTTCAGGTCGATGCGCGCCGCATCGCTCGGGCCATCGACGGCGATCGACACCTCGTAGTCGAGCGTGGACGACACTCCCGAGACCGGCGCCGCCTTCGAGACGAACAGCGGGAACGCGAGCTCGTAGCGGCCCGAGTCCGCCTGCAGCAGCTCGAGCATCTCGGCGTGCAGCGGCCGCAGCGCGTCGAGCGACAGCTCGCGCGCGCGGCGCTCGAGCAGCGCGACGAAGCGCGACATGTGGGTGCCCTTCTGCTCGGCCGGCAGCGCGACGAAGAGCCCCCAGAGCGCGACCGTGGGCGTCGCGGCGGCGCCGTCGCGCCAGAGCATCGGGTAGCGCAACCCGCGCACCCCGACCCGATGGATCGGCTGGCGGCGGTGGTCGGCGCTGCCCTGGACGTCGGGCATCGCCCGGTCGAGGGGCCCGGGCGGCGCGACGCTGGGATCGCGGGAATTCATCGGTGCTCCTGGTGATCGGGCCGGCGGGCGGGTCCTGCCCGTCTACTGTAGCGCAGCGCAGCCCGGCGCGGCCCTGCTCAGCGGCTCGCCACCAGCCGGGGCGACCCCTCCGAGGCCAGCAGCGCGGCGAAACGCGCCCGGATCGAGCGCTCGATGCCGGCCGCATCCAAGCCTTCCAGGCGCAGCAGCAGCGCCGGATCGCCGTGGTCGACGAAGCGGTCCGGCAGTCCGAGCTGCAGCACCGGCCTGACGATCGCGCGCGCGGCCATCGCCTCGAGGCAGGCGCTGCCCGCGCCGCCCGGCACCGCGTGCTCCTCGATCGTCACGAACGCGTCGTGGGTGCGGGCGAGCTCCTCGATCAGGTCGGCGTCGACCGGCTTGACCCAGCGCATGTTGACCACGGTCGCGTCGATCGCCTCCCCGGCCGCGATCGCCGGGTGGACCATCGAGCCGAACGCGAGGACCGCGATCCGGCGCCCCTTGCGGCGCACCTCGCCCTTGCCGAACGGCAGCTCGGTCAGGTCCTTGCGGCACTCGACGCCCGGCCCCGAGCCGCGCGGATAGCGGACCGCGCTCGGGCCGTCCTGGAGGAACGCGGTGTAGAGCATCTGCCGGCACTCGTTCTCGTCGGACGGCGCGAGCACCACCATGTTCGGCACGCAGCGCAGGTACGCGTAGTCGTACGCGCCCGCATGGGTCGCACCGTCGGCGCCGACCAGCCCGGCGCGGTCGAGCGCGAACACCACCGCCAGGTTCTGCAGGGCGACGTCGTGGATCAGCTGGTCGTAGCCGCGCTGCAGGAACGTCGAGTAGATCGCGACGACCGGCTTCATGCCCTCGCAGGCGAGGCCGGCGCCGAAGGTCACGGCGTGCTGCTCGGCGATGCCGACGTCGAAGTAGCGCGTCGGGAAGCGGCGTTCGAACTCGACCATGCCCGAGCCCTCGCGCATCGCCGGCGTGATGCCGACCAGCCGCTCGTCGAGCGCGGCCATGTCGCACAGCCAGTCGCCGAAGACCTGCGTGTAGGTCGGCTTCGACGGCGCGGCGGGCTTCTGGATGCCCTGTGACGGGTCGAACTTGCCCGGGCCGTGGTACAGGATCGGGTCCGCCTCGGCGAGCTTGTAGCCCTGCCCCTTGCGGGTGATCACGTGCAGGAACACCGGGCCGCGCATCTCGCGCAGGTTCTGCAGCGTCGGCACCAGGGCGTCGAGGTCGTGGCCGTCGATCGGGCCGAAGTAGGTGAAGCCGAACTCCTCGAACATCGTCGCCGGCACGACCATGCCCTTGGCGTGCTCCTCGAGGCGGCGGGCCAACTCGTAGACCGGCGGCACCTTGGACAGCACCGAGCGTGCCATGTCGCGCACCGAGGAGACCTGGCGGCCCGTCAGGATCCGCGCGAGGTACTTGTTCAGCGCGCCGACCGGCGGGGAGATCGACATGTCGTTGTCGTTCAGCACGACGAGCAGGTCGATGTCGGGCGTCACGCCCGCGTTGTTCATCGCCTCGAAGGCCATGCCGGCGGTCATCGCGCCGTCGCCGATCACCGCGACGTGGCGGCGCCGGTTCGGCCCCTTGTTCTCGCCCTTGTTGCGCGACGCGACCGCCATGCCGAGCGCGGCCGAGATCGAGGTCGACGAGTGCGCGGTGCCGAAGGTGTCGTACTCGCTCTCCACGCGGCGCGGGAAGCCCGAGATGCCGCCGTGCTGGCGCAGCTTCGACATCCCGTGTCGGCGCCCGGTCAGGATCTTGTGCGGGTAGGACTGGTGGCCGACGTCCCAGACGATCCGGTCGCGTGGCGTGTGGAACACGTAGTGCAGCGCGATCGCCAGCTCGACCGTGCCGAGGTTCGACGACAGGTGCCCGCCGGTCTTGGCGACCGACTCGAGCAGGAAGGCGCGCAGTTCGTCGGCCAGCACCGGGAGCTTCGCCCGCTCGAGCTGCCGCAGCACGGCCGGGTCGTCGATGCGCTCGAGCAGCGGGGTGTCGTCGTTCATGTCGGTCCGGGTATCGGTACGATGTGTCATGCTTCGCTTACACAAGCGATCCGTCAAGAGCGTCTGTCGACGATGAGGTCGGCGAGCGCCGCGAGCCGCCCGGCCCGCGTGCCGAATCCTTCGAGCGAGCCGTGGGCCCGGGCGCGCAGTTCGGCGGCCAGCCGGCGGGCGCCGTCCAGGCCCAGCAGCGACACGAAGGTGGGCTTGTCGTTCGCCGCGTCCTTGCCGGCGGTCTTGCCGAGCGTCGCGCTGTCGGCCTCGACGTCGAGCACGTCGTCGACCACCTGGAACGCGAGCCCGACCGCGGCGCAGTAGTCGTCGAGCGCGGCCGACGCGGCCGCGTCGAGCGGCGCGCCGCACCAGGCGCCGAGCCTCACCGAGGCGCGCAGCATCGCGCCGGTCTTGAGCCGGTGCATGTCCTCGAGCGACGTCCGGTCGAGCGCGCCGCCGACCGCGGCGAGGTCGATCGCCTGGCCGCCCGCCATGCCGACCGAGCCGGCGGCGTCGGCGAGCTCGGCGCACATGCGGACCGCGGCGGCCGGCGCCACGCCATGCGCGGCGGTCTCGGCGGCCGCCCGGAACGCGAGCGCCTGCAGCGCATCGCCGGTCAGCATCGCCAGCGCCTCGCCGTAGGCGACGTGGACGGTCGGCTTGCCGCGGCGCAGCACGTCGTCGTCCATGCACGGCAGGTCGTCGTGGACCAGCGAATACGCATGGATCAGCTCGACCGCGCAGCCGGCCCGGTCGAGGGCGGCCGCGGGCGCGGCGTTGAGCTCGCCGGCCGCGTGCACGAGCAGCGGCCGCACGCGCTTGCCGCCACCCAGCACCGCGTAGCGCATCGCCTCGTGCAGCCGCACGAGCGCGCCACCGCCGCCGCCCACGGGCGGCAGCAGCGCGTCGAGCGCGGACTCCGTCCGCGAGAGCACCGCCGCCGACCAGTCGCCGAAGGAGGCGCCGCTCATCCGTCGGCCCGGGCGTCGGGCTCGAACGGCTTCAGCAGGTCGCCCTCCAGCACCTTCACCTGCTGCTGCACCGACGCCAGGTTGTCGCGGCAGAACGCGACCAGCCGGGCGCCCCGCCTGTACGCGTCGAGCGACTGCTCGAGCGTCAGGGTGCCGGCCTCCATCTTCTGCACGAGCGTCTCGAGTTCGCCGAGCGCGGCCTCGAACGAGGCCGGGGCGTCGGCGGCGCAGGGGGTCTTCGCCATCGTCGATCGCCGGCCCCGGAGCCCTCGAAAGACCCCTCGCCGACCCGGAGAAAACCCGGATTTTACGCCACCTTCCCGGCCGGGTCCGCCCGCCGGCCCGCGCCCGCCCTCGACCGGGCGCAGGCGGCGCCCCCGCCCGGACGTCGCGCGGCCCGCCCGAGGGTGCCCCGGGGGCCGTTCGAGGGTAGACTCCCCGGTCCTTTTCCAACCCAACACCTTCGGGGGTTGCCCTTCCACTCGGCTTTCCAGGACCAGGAGGTCTGATCATGTCGGACATCGGGCGTCGGGACCACCTGCAGCGCTCTGCAGCCCAGCTTCCGGTTTCGGCGTATTTCGATCAGGCGCTCTACGAGCGCGAGATCGAGCTACTGTTCAAACAAGGCCCCGG
Organism: Burkholderiales bacterium; assembly: GCA_020248665.1. Lineage (GTDB taxonomy): Bacteria > Pseudomonadota > Gammaproteobacteria > Burkholderiales > Burkholderiaceae_E > UBA4615. Next base: position 20,039 of record JADCHE010000074.1, read on the forward strand.
GTACGTCGGCCACGAGCTGATGGTCCCGAACACGGGCGACTACTTCGCACTCCCGGCCGAGAAGGAGGGCCGGCTCCTCGTGCGGGGCGAACAGGGCATCGAGCTCCTGTCCAACGTCTGCCGCCATCGCCAGGCGGTCATGCTGAACGGGCGCGGCAACGCGCAGCAGATCGTCTGCCCGCTGCACCGGTGGACGTACGACCTGCAGGGGCGCCTGATGGGCGCGCCGCACTTCGACGAGCAGCCCTGCCTCAACCTGGGCCGCAGCCCGCTGCGGAACTGGAACGGGCTGCTGTTCTCGGGCCAGCGCGACGTCGCGGACGACCTCGCCCGGATGGGCGCGCGCGGCGACCTCGACTTCTCGGGCTACATGCTCGACCACGTGGAGGTCCACGAGTGCGCGTACAACTGGAAGACCTTCATCGAGGTCTACCTCGAGGATTATCACGTCGAGCCCTTCCACCCCGGGCTGGGCAAGTTCGTCGAGTGCGACGACCTGAACTGGGAGTTCGGCGAGTGGTGGTCGGTGCAGACCGTGGGCGTGCACCGCGGCCTCGGCAAGCCGGGCAGCGAGGTCTACCGGCGCTGGCACGACGAGGTGCTGCGCTTTCGCGACGGCCAGCCGCCCAAGCACGGCGCGATCTGGCTCACCTACTACCCGAACGTGATGGTCGAGTGGTACCCGCACGTGCTGGTCGTGTCGCACCTGGTCCCGCGCGGGCCGCGGCACACGACCAACATCGTCGAGTTCTACTACCCCGAGGAGATCGTGCTGTTCGAGCGCGAGTTCGTCGAGGCCGAGCGCGCGGCGTACATGGAGACCTGCGTCGAGGACGACGAGATCGCGATCCGGATGGACGCGGGCCGGCAGGTCCTGCTCGAGCGGGGCGAGAACCAGGTCGGCCCCTACCAGAGCCCGATGGAGGACGGCATGCAGCACTTCCACGAGTTCCTCCGCACGCGGATGAGGATCGACTGAGCCGGGGCGCGGTCCGGGTCGAGCGGTGAGCGCGACCGTCCAGGCATCCTGGGCGGTCGCGTCGGCGCTCGCCTTCGCCGCGATGAGCGCGGCGATCAAGCTCGGCTACGCGCACTACGGGCTGTTCGAGCTGGTGTTCTGGCGCAACCTGCTCGGCGCGGCGGCGATCGGCGCGTGGGCGCTGGCGACCCGGCGTCGGCTGTCGACGCCGCTCTGGCCGATGCACCTGCGCCGCTCGGCGGCCGGCGCCGCGTCGATGGTGCTGTGGTTCGCCGCGCTCGCCGCGCTGCCGCTGCCGACCGCGGCGACGCTCGGCAACACCTCGCCGCTGTTCGCGGCGCTCGGCATCGCGCTCGCCGCGCGGATGCGCGGCGCGCCGCCCGACGCGCGGCGTCGGCTGCTGTACGCGGCCGCAGCCTGCGGCTTCGCAGGCGTGCTGCTCGCGCTGCGCCCGACGCTCGACGGCGCGACGCTCGGTGGCTTCGCCGCGGGGCTCGCCTCGGGGCTGCTCGCGACCTTCGTCTATTTCGAGATGCGCACGCTCGGCGCGGCCGGCGAGCCGTCGTGGCGGGTGGTCTTCTGGTTCTCGACGGTGTCGACCGGCGTGGGCCTCGCCGGCATCGCGGCCACCGGCGGCTTCTCGTCGCATGTGCCCGAGGGCGTCGCCTGCCTGGTCGCCGTCGCGGGCTTCGCGCTCGTCGGGCAGCTGACGATGACGCGCGCGTTCGCCGGCCCCGCGACGCTGCTCGCCGCGAACCTGCAGTACGCGAACATCGGCTTCGCCGCGGTCATCGCGGCGTTCCTCTTCCAGGAGACGCTGAGTGCGCGCGAGGGACTCGGCCTCGCGGTGATCGCCGCCAGCGGCGCGTGGGCGACCTGGATCGCGGCGCGGCCCGATCCCGCGGCCGCCGCGGCGACGGGGGCGGCGCGATGAGCCTCGCGGTGGTCGGGCCGGGCAGCCTGACCGGCCGCGCGCTGCGGGCCCGGCCCGAGGCGCCCGGCTGGCGCTTCGTGCGCTGGCAGGACGCGGTCGCGGACGACGCGTGGCTCGACGGCGTCGAGGCGGTCGTCGTCTGCGCGTACCACCCGGCGCTGCGCGCCGGTGCGCCGTACGACGCCGCGCTCGACGTGGAGCTCGCGATCGCACGGCGCGTCGCGGCGCGCCGCGCAGTGCGCTACCTGATGCTGAGCACGCGCGCGGTCTACGGCCCGGCCGGCGACGACCCGGTGCTGCGCGAGGACCGCCCGCCCCGCCCCGACCGCCCGTACGGCGCCTCGAAGCTCGCGACCGAGCGCGCGCTCGACGCGCTGCTCGGCGAGCGGCTCTCGGTGCTGCGCCTGTCGAACGTGTTCGGCGACGAGGCGATCCCGGGGCGCAGGACCTTCTTCGGCGTCGCGCTCGCGACGCTGCGCGAGCGCGGGGCGATCGCGCTCGACATCGACCCGTCGGTCGAACGCGACTTCGTGCCGGTCGAGGCTGCCGCCGACGCGATCGCGCGCATCGCGGACACGCCGCGTGGCGGCACGTTCAACGTCGGCGCGGGCGTCGCGACGCCGGTCGGCGCGATCGCGCAGGCGCTGGTCGAAGGCCACGGCACGGGCCGGGTCGAGGTGCTCGAACGGCGGCTGCACGACGCGTTCGCGCTCGACGTCGGCGCGGCGGTGAACGCGTTCGGCCTGGTGCCGGTGCCGCGCGAGGCGGTACTCGCGCGCTGCGTCGCGATCGGGCTCGCGGCACGCACGGCGGGCTGACGCGACGTGCGGTGCGGGCCGCACGTCGCGGCCGGAAGCGGGGTGTACCATCCGGCAGCGCCCGGTGCGCCACGTCGCACCACCTCGCGCACCGCCCCGTCCGCGAACAGCGAGGCCCCCGATGCCACCGACCCCGCCCCGCCCCCGCGTGCTGCTCACCGGCGCCGCCGGCGACGTCGGTTCGCGCCTGCGCCCGCTGCTGCTCGCCGAGTACGGCGCGCTCCGCCTGTCCGACCTGCGCGAGCCGGCGGTGCCGCCGAAGCCCGGCGAGACCTTCGTGCGCGCGGACCTCGCCGACCCCGCTCAAGTCGCGGCGATCGTCGAGGAGGTGGATGCGATCGTCCACCTCGGCGGCTACTCGGTCGAGGGACCGTGGGAGCCGATCCTGTCGGCCAACATCGTCGGCACCCAGGTGCTCTACGAGGCCGCGCGTCGCGGGGGCGTGAAGCGCATCGTGTTCGCCTCCTCGAACCACGCGGTCGGCTTCTACCGGCGCGACCGCACGATCGACCACGCGGTGCCGCCGCGCCCCGACACGCGCTACGGGCTCTCGAAGGCCTTCGGCGAGGCGCTCGGCGCGCTGTACGCCGACAAGCACGGCCTGCGCGTGCTGAACATCCGGATCGGCAACGTCGCCGATGCGCCGATCGACCGGCGGCGCCTCGCGATCTGGATCGCGCCCGCCGACCTGTTGCAGCTGGTGCGCATCGGCATCGAGCATCCGGACCTGCGTTACGAAATCGTCTACGGCGCGTCCGACAACGCGCGGGCGTGGTGGGACAATCGGCGCGCCCGCGAGTTCGGGTACCGGCCGACCGCGCGCGCGGAGGACCATGCCGCGAGGGTGCTCTCGGTCGCCGAGACGCCCGACCCGGTCGGCGACCGGTTCCAGGGCGGCGGTTTCTGCACGCAGGCGTTCGATCACGACGAGCCGGCGCAGTCCGGACGCGGCAACGTCGCCTGAGGCGGCGCCCACAGGGAGGAGACACCGCATGCCCCGCATCGCCCGCGTCCGCGCGCACGTGCTCGAAGCGCCGCTGTCCGAGCCGTTCGCCTGGTCGTTCACCGAGACCTCGACGCGCGGCTCGTGCGTCGTCGAGGTGACCACCGAGGACGGTCTGTCGGGCTGGGGCGAGTGCCTCGGCCCCGCACGGCTCAACGCGCCGATCGTCGGCGCGTACGGACGGATGCTGCTCGGGCAGGACGCGCTCGCGGTCGACCGCCATTGGCTCGCGATGTACAACGGGCTGCGCGACCAGGGCATGAAGGGGCTCGCGCTGACCGCGCTGTCGGGCGTCGACGTCGCGCTCTGGGACCTGCGCGGGCGCCACTGGGGCGAGCCGGTCTGGCGGCTGATGGGCGGTCGCTTCCGCGACGCGGTCGCCGCGTACGCGACCGGTACCTACCGGCGCGGCGACGGCTGGCGCACGCTCGAGACGCGCCGGACCGCGGCGCGCTTCGGCGGCGGCGATCCGGACGCGCTGACGCGCGAGACGCTGCAGTACCTCGTCGACGAGGTCGCCGGCTATGCCGCGCAAGGGTTCCGCGCAGCCAAGCTCAAGATCGGCTTCGGCGTCGACCAGGACGTCGCGCTGGTTCGCGCGGTGCGCGAGGCGGTCGGGCCGCGGGTCGGGTTGATGATCGACGCGAATCACGGCTACGACGCGATCGACGCGATCCGGCTCGGGAGCGCGGTCGCCGACCTCGACATCGGCTGGTTCGAGGAGCCGGTCGTACCCGACGACCTCGACAGCTACGTCGAGGTGCGCCGCGGCCAGCCGGTCCCGGTCGCCGGCGGCGAGACCGAATTCACCCGCTGGGGCTTTCGCGAGGTGCTGACGCGCCGCGCGATGGACATCGTGCAGCCGGACATCTGCGCGTGCGGCGGGCTGTCGGAGGCGAAGAAGATCGCCGACATGGCGACCGCGTTCGGCGTGCGGCTGGTACCCCACGTCTGGGGCACCGGCATCGGCCTGGCCGCGGCGCTGCAGCTGCACGCGGTGCTGCCGCCGTCGCCGCCGCGGCACGATCCGACCGAGCCGATGCTCGAGTTCGACCGCAGCGAGCACCCGTTCCGGCAGGCGGTGCTCGCCGAGCCGATCGAGCACGAGCGCGGCATGGTGCGGATCCCCGACGGACCGGGGCTCGGCGTCGCGATCGACGTCGACGCGATCGCACGCTGGCGCGCGGACCTCGTCTCGACCTGACGAGCGCCTCGCCGCCGAATTGCGCACGGCGCTGACCGTGCCCGAGGTCGCGCAGAGGCTGACCGCGCAGGGCGCCGAACCGCGGCCGTCCACGCGGGCAGCGTGCCCGACCTTCTCGAGGTCCGACACCGAGCGCCGGGCGCAATGGGTGGACGAGACCGGCATCAGGGCAGAATGACGACCCTCGACCCACCCCGACATCCGGACCCGCCATGCCCTGGACCACGCTGATCGCCGTCGACGAGCTCGCCGAGCACATCGACCGCTGCCTCGTCGTCGACTCACGCCACGACCTGACCGACCCCGCCGCGGGACGCCGCCAGTGGACCGAGGCACACGTGCCCGGCGCGGTCTTCGTGAGCCTCGACGAGCAACTGTCGGTCGCGAAGAACGGCCGCAACGGCCGGCACCCGATGCCGTCGCGCGAGCAGGTCCGCGACGTGCTGGCCTCGATCGGCCTGTCCGACGACACGCAACTGGTGGTCTATGACGGCGGCAACGGCATGGCCGGCCGGCTGTGGTGGATGGCCAAGTGGATCGGCCACGACGCGGTCGCGGTGCTCGACGGCGGCATGGCCGCGTGGCGCAAGGCCGGCTATCCGGTCGCCGCCGACGCACCCGCGCCGCGCACGCCGGGACGGCTCGCGCTGCGCGCGCCGCTCGCGACGCTGGCCGACGCCGACGAGACCGGCCGCGCCGCACGTGACGCGTCGCGGCTCGTCGTCGACGCCCGGCCGGCCGAGCGCTACCGGGGTGAGATCGAGCCGATGGACCCGGTCGCAGGCCACATCCCGGGCGCGCTCAGCCGCCCTTGGAGCCTCAACGTCCGCGAGGACGGGCGCTTCAAGCCGGCGCCGGTGCTGCGCGCCGAGTTCGACGCGCTGCTCGCGGGGCGCGAGCCGTCGGCGGTCGTCAACAGCTGCGGCTCGGGGGTGTCGGCCTGCATCAACCTGCTCGCGATGGCGCACGCCGGCCTGCCGGGGGCGGCGCTGTACGGCGGCTCGTGGAGCGAGTGGGTGTCCGACCCGTCGCGGCCGGTCGCGACCGGCCCGAACCCCTGACCACGGCGCGGCGCTAGCCGCCGCTGCGCACGCGGTCGCGCCGATCGAACCGCGCGAGTGCCCACGCGCACGCGAGGTCCCCCAGCGCGAGTGCGCCGGTCGCCCACCAGGTGTGATGCCAGCCGCCGCTCGCCGCATGCACCGCGGCGATCAGCGGCGGCGACAGGAACTGCCCGAGCGTCGAGCCCTGCTGCATCAGCCCGGTGGTCGTGCCGACGGCCCGCGCGTGCGGCGCGTCGCGGGCGGTCGACGCGAACAGCGTGCCGGGGATCAGCCCGCCCATCGCCGAGAACAGCAGCACGCCCACGTAGCGCACCGCGAACGGCGCGTCGCTGCCGAAGCACAGCCACGCGCCGACGATCATCGACGCGGCCGCCGCGACGATCGGCGCCCAGCGCGGCCAGCCCCGCTGCAGCAGCATGCCCGAGGCGAGATTGCCCGCGACGTTGACCGCGACGCCGAGCGCGGTCAGCGTGCCGGCGAGCGCGAGCGGCACGCCCGCCTCGGCGTACAGCGTCGGCAGGAACGAGAACACGCCCATCCACTGAGACGCGTAGCAGCCGAACGCCGCGGCAAGCACCCAGGGCCGCGGCGAGCGCAGCGTGTCGCGGACCAGCCCGAGCGCGCCGTCGGGCACGCGGCCCGGCGGATCGGGCGGCACGACGCGGCCGAGCAGCACCGCCATGGCGAGGCACGCAGCCCCGATCGCGAGCCACACCGGCCGCCAGCCGAGCGACGGATAAGCGAGCGGCGTGAGCGCGAGCCCGAGCGCCATGCCGGTCGGCATGTACGCGCTCCACGCGCCCATGGTCCCGCGCAGCCGCTCGGGCGGCATCGTGCGCGCGAGCAGCGCCGGGCCGGGCAGCACCGCGAGGATGAAGCCCGCGCTCTCGAGCGCGCGACTCGCGAGCAGCCACGGCGCGCCGGGCGAGGCCGCGCCGAGCGCGCAAGCGAAGGCCGCGACGACCAGCCCCATGCGCATCACGCGGCGCGGCCCGAAGCGGTCGGCGAGCATCCCGCCGAAGAGTCCGAGCAGCATCCCGGCGAGCTGGAAGAACGACACCAGCAGGCTCGCCGCCACCAGGTCGAGCCCGAACTCCTCGCGCAGCAGCGGCAACGCCGGCGGCAGCTTGCCGACGTTGAGCGACACGACGATCGCCGCGGCGAGGATCGCGGCGAGCGAGCCGCCGCGCGCGGGCGACGTCGCCGCGGCCGTCCCGGGCGTCACGGGCGCCGCCCTCAGTGCGCGTGCCCGAGCGACGTCAGCGCGGCGATCGCGCCGATGCCGGCGAGCATCAGCAGCACCTGCAGCAGCGACTCGCCGCGCTGGCGCTGCCGGTGCATGTCGGGCACGAGGTCGGCGAGCGCGATGTAGACGAACGCGCTCGCGGCGAGCACCAGCACGAAGGGCAGTGCCTCCTTCGCGGCCTCCAGCCACACGTAGCCGATCACGCCGCCCGCGACCGCGGCCAGCCCCGACAGCACGTTGTAGAACAGCGCGCGGCGCCGCGACAGGCCCGCGTTCAGCAACACGATGAAGTCGCCCACCTCCTGCGGGATCTCGTGCGCCGCGATCGCTGCCGCGGTCAGCCAGCCGAGCCACGGATCGGTGAGGAACGCGGCCGCGACGAGGAAGCCGTCGGCGAGGTTGTGGATCGAGTCGCCGACCAGGATCAGCGTGCCGCCGGGCCCGGCCTCGCGGCGGTCGTGCCCATGATGGTGGCCGTGGCCGTCGCCCTCGTGGTGGTGGCTGTGCCGAAGCACCGACGAGCGCTCGAGCAGGAAGAACGCGACCAGCCCGCCGAGCAGCGTCCACGACAGCGCGTGCAGGTCCGCCTGCGACTCGAACGCTTCGGGCAGCAGGTGCAGGATCGCGGCACCGAGCAGGATGCCGGCCGACAGGCTCACCATCCGCGGCACGAGGCGCGACATCAGCCCGAAGGACAGCCATGCGGCCGCCATGACGGACGCGACCCCGGAGAGCAGCGTCGCTGCGATGATCGAGGCGAGGATCAGGGCGGTTCCCGGGGCCAGATGCAAACGTGTTGCAGAGTATAACCGCGCGCATCTCGGCGCGGCCCGGTCCGGTCCCGGCGCCGTGCCGGGCCCGGCCGCTAGTCGATCGTCACGCCCGCGCGCCGGATCACCGGCGTCCAGCGAGCGAGCTCCTCGCGCATGAACGCGCCGAACTGCTGCGGCGTGTCGGCGATCGGTTCCATGTAGACCGCGCGCAGCCGCTCGACCGACGCGGGCTCCTTCAGCACCGCGACGATCTCGCGGTTCAGCCGCTCGACGACCGGCGCCGGCGTGCGCGCGGGCACGACGATCCCGATCCACGCGGTCGCCTCGATGTCGGCGATGCCCGCCTCGCGGAAGGTCGGCACGTCCGGCACGAACACCGAGCGCTCGCGCGTCGTGACCGCGAGCGCGCGCAGCTTCCCGGCCTTCACCTGCGGCATCACCGCGAGCGGCGCGAGGCAGGCCATGTGCGTGTCGCCCTGCAGGATCGACATCACCGCCGCCGGCGACGCGTTGTAGGGCACGTGGACGATGTAGGTCCCGGTCCTCGCCTTGATCAGCTCCATCGAGAGGTGCGCGACCGTGCCCGCGCCGACCGATGCGTAGTTGTAGCGGCCCGGGTTGCGCCGCAGCAGGTCCATCAGCTCGCGGACCGTGCCGACGCCGAGCTCCGAGGACACCGCGAGCACGTTCGGCTGCGTTGCGGCGAGCGTGACCGGCGCGAGGTCGGCGAACGGGTCGTACGGCATCTTCCGGTAGAGCACCGTGTTGTTGACCAGCGGCCCGGTGATCGACACGCCGACCGTGTAGCCGTCCGGCGCCGCCTTCGCGACCGCGTCGGTGCCGACGTTGCCGCCGGCGCCGGGCCGGTTCTCGACGACCACCGGCTGCCTGAGCGCGGGCGCGAGCCGGTCGGCGACGACCCGAGCGAGCACGTCAGGCGTGCTGCCGGGGCCGAAGGGCACGATCATCCGCAGCGGGCGGGTCGGCCAGTCGGCGGGCTGCGCGTGCACGGCGGGCGTGGCCAGCGCAGCGCCCGCGGCGAGCGCCGCGCGCAGCGCACCGCGTCGCGGCGAGGGGTCGGGGATTCGGGTCATCGGTCCTCCGGATCGGGATCGGCGGCGATCGCCGGAACGGTCGCCGCGAGCAGTGCCTGCTCGCGGGCGACGAAGCCGGCGACCATCGTGCGCCAGGTCGCCTCGACGACGTCGGGCAGACCCGGGAACGCGTCGGCGTGCCACTCGGCGAGCGCGCGGACCCGCGCATGCACCGCGGCCTGGCGGGCGGGCGCGGCCGCCTGCGCGGCATCGCGCTTGAAGCGCGTCGCGTCCTTGACCAGCGCCGCACGGCGCGCGACGAGCGCGACCAGCTCGGCGTCGATCGCGTCGATGCCCGCGCGGACTTCGGCGAGCGTCGCGCAGAGCGGCACGTACGCCGGGTCCGCGAAGCGGCGCACCGCGGGCCGGTCGGGATCGGGGTCGTCGTGGGCTCGCCGCAGGCCGCCGGGCGCGGGGTCGCCCTGCGCGCTCGGAGCCGTGCCCGGGGCGGCGCCGTCGGCGCCGGGCGCGCGGGCGTCGCCGCTCATCGCGCGTCCCCGCGCCCCGCGACGACCGCGCCCGCGGCCCGCACGTCGTCTCCGGCCCCCGCCCGCACGGCCTCGGCTTTCGCCGCGTCGCCGTCCCCGCCATGCAGCACGACGCCCTGACCGCGCAGCGCGCGCCGCAGCGGCGCGATCGGCAGCGCGCGCAGGTCCGAGCGCGCGGCCGCGGCCTGCGCGGCAGCGGCGCCGGCCGCCTGCCCGGTCAGCCAGCACTGCGGGATCTCGCGCATGAACGCGTGCGAGGCCGGGTCGCTCGCGAGGTGCTTGCCCGGCGCGAGCAGGTTCGAGAACCGGCGCGGCACCAGCGCGCCGAGGCGTACCGACACGTTCGGCACCGAGAGCGCCGGCGACGGGCTCACCCCCACCTCGTCGGGGTGCACCGTGCCCGCGGTCCAGTCCTCGCGCGACATCCGCGCGACGCCGGCGATCCGCCGCGAGTGCCGCGCGCCGACCTGCGGCGCCATCTGCAGCGCGTACGCGCGCCCGAAGCCCGGCGCGTTCGCGCGGTAGAACGCGAGGTGCGAGGCCATCAGGTCGCGGCTCTCGACCTCGACGCGCGTGAGGTCCTCGAGGCTCAGCGCCGACAGTCCCGCGCGCCGCGGCCCCATGAAGAGCGCGACGTCGTCGCGCCAGGAGACGAACGGCTTCTCGAAGAGCCCGAGCTCGGCGCGGCCGCGTGCCATGAACGCGGCGAAGTCGGCCGGCCGCGTCGCGCGGAACGCGAGCCACGCGCGCATGTCGACGCCGCCGTACAGCCAAGAGGTGTTGATCGCGTGGTGGATGTCGCCGGCGTCGATGTCGTCGACCCAGTCGGGCGCCGCGTCGGTCGCCGGATCGGCACCGCGACGCCGCGACGCGGCCGCGACCAGGTCGGCGTCGCCGGTCGCGTCGACGAACACGTCGGCGGCGATCGCGAGCCGGCCCTGCTTGCTCTCGAGCACCACGCCGGCGATGCGCGACGCGTCGTCGGGATCCGGCAGCACGTCGACGATCCATGCGTGGTGCACGAGCTCGACGCCCGCGTCGACGACCAGCCGCTGCGACACGGTCTTCAGCGACTCGGGGCTCACCGTCGGCGACCAGGTCACCACGCCGTGGAAGGCGGCGGTGCGCGCCGCCCACCACGCGGCGCTCGCCGCGTCGCGCGCGCCCCACTCGGCGCGCGGCGGGCCGGCGACCTCGTCGCGCGGCAACGCAGCGATCAGCTCCTCGGCGAGGCCGCGGATCACCGGCACGCCGTGCCAGTCGGTCATGCGGTCGATCCAGATCACCAGCCCCCCGGTCGACAGGCCGCCGAGGTGGTTGTAGCGCTCGACGAGCATCACCTGCGCGCCCGCGCGCGCCGCGGCGATCGCCGCAGCGGTGCCGGCGGGCCCGCCGCCCGCGACCAGCACCTGCGTGCGCGCCCACAGCGGCGTGCGTCGCGCGGGCTCGACGACCTCGCCGAGCGGCACGTCGTGGCGACGCGCGCGCGGCGCACCGTCGAACACGTCGGCCTCGAAGAACTGCCGGCCGTACTTCGGAAGCGGCTCCATCCGCGCAGTGTAGGCGCGGTTCCGGATTCGCGCGAAGCGCGGCGCGGCCGCGTCCGTTCCACGGGGCGAGCGAAAGACTGCGTCCAGAGCCGGCACGAGCCGGTCCGACGAGGAGACCCGATGATCCGCACCGCGCCCGCCCCGACCGGGGCCGCCGCCGCGCCGCGCGAGATGACGGTGCAGGACCTGCTGCGCCACACCTCGGGACTGACCTACGCGCCGTTCGGCCGCTCGGCGGTCAAGGACGAGTACGCGAAGGCCGACATCAATCCCGGCCTGCGGCAGTTGCCCTTCGACCTGTCGGAGATGGCGAGCCGGCTCGGGAAGATGCCGCTCGCGTTCGCCCCCGGCACCACCTGGGACTACAGCATCTCGACCGACGTGCTCGGGCTGGTCGTCGACTCCCTGCGCTTCACGCAGATGCTGCTGAACGGCGGCGAGCTCGACGGCGTACGGATCGTGTCGAGGAAGACGATCGAGTACATGTCGTCCGACCCCCTCGGCCCGATCGGCCGCGGCCCGGCCTACCTGCCCGGACCGGGCCACGGCTTCGGGCTCGGCTTCGCGGTGCGCAACGGCTCGGGCGAGTCGGCGTGGTACGGCAGCCCCGGCGACTACTACCGGGGTGGCTGCGCGGGCACGGCGTTCTGGGTCGATCCGAAGGAGCGGCTGGTCGCTGTCTGGATGATGCAGGGCCCCGGGCCGGGCGGTGCTCCGCCGCCGCCTCAGGCTGGCCGATCGTCCTCGAAGCGTGACCCGGCCGCGCGCACGCCCGGGTCGAACACCGTCGGCGGATAGTGCGCCGCGAAGTCGGCCATGACCGTGTCGAACGGCAGGTCGTCGTAGAGGCCGTCGTCGCGCAGGTACTGCATGTGCCGGCGGCTCGCGGCGTCGTGCTCCTGCAGCAGCGCGTCGTGCTCGCCGTCGAACTCGGTCGGCCGCACGCCGAAGCGCTCGCACAGCTCGAGGTTGAACACTGCGGCGGCCTTGACCCAGCGGCCGTCGAGCCAGAGCGCCGCGTAGCCGTGGTCGTGGAAGACGTCCGTGCCGCCGAGCGCGCGCCGCAGCTTCTCGGTATTCAGGTGGTTGGTCACGTCGGCGAGGCCGACGGCCGCCGGGATGCCGGCCGCGCGCGCGGCCGCCGCGAGCAGCCCGGCCTTCGGCACGCACCAGTTCCGTCCGCTGTCGGCGACCGTGCTCGCGCGGTAGTCGTCGCGCCGCGTCGAGCAGGTGAACGGGTCGTAGCGGATCCGGTCGCGGACCGCGTAGAACAGCCGCACCGCCCGCTCGCGCGGGGTTTCGGCGCTGCCCACCGCGGCCGCGACGAAGGCCCGTACGGACGGATGGTCGGAATCGAGCAGCTCGCTCGCGCCGCGGCAGCGCTCGAGGAACGAGGGGCCGGCCGCTTCGAGCGGCACGCCCCGCGGCGGCCCCTCGGGCACGTCAGGCGGGCCCGTGCCTGCGGAACCACGCGGTCGCGCGCTTCCAGCCGTCCTCGGCCGCGTCCTTGCGATACGTCGGCCGGTAGTCGGCATGGAACGCGTGCGGCGCGTCGGGATAGACGACGAACTCCGAGGCCTTCGCCGGCGCGGGACCGGCGGCGAGCCGCGTCTTCATCTCGTCGACGGTGGTGAGCGGGATGCCGGCGTCGGCACCGCCGTAGAGGCCGAGCACCGGGGCCTTCTTCGTCAGCGCGGCCTCGTACGGATGGAACGGCGTGGCCGGGCTGGTCGGACCGGTGAGCCGGCCGTACCAGGCGACGCCCGACTTGAGCCGCGGATTGTGCGAGGCGTACAGCCACACGATCCGCCCGCCCCAGCAGAAGCCGGTGATGCCGGCATTCGCGGCGTCGCCGCCGTTGGTGTTCGCGAAGGCGAGCGTCGCGTCCAGGTCGGACATCACCTGCGCGTCGGTGACCTTCGGCACGAGGTCCGAGAGGATCTGCGGCGTCGTCGGATAGGTCTGCGGGTCGCCGAAGCGGAAGAACAGCTCGGGCGCGACCGCGTGCCAGCCGGCGCGCGCGAAGCGCCGGCAGACGTCCTTGATGTGCTCGTGCACGCCCCAGATCTCCTGCACGACCAGGATCGTCGGCGCACCGCTCGCGTTCGCCGGCGCGGCGAAGTAGCCGGGCATCGAGCGGCCGTCGCGCGTCGGGATCAGCACGTCGCCGGCGCGCAGGCCGGTCGCGGGCGTCGTGATCGTCTGGGCGAGCAGCGGTCCGGTCGGTGCGACCGCCAGCGCGAAGCCCGCGCCGGCCGAGCCGGCGAGGAAGCCGCGGCGATCGACCTTGACCGGAGGGACGAGCGAATCGAAGTCCGCCGAGACCGGATCGGGGGACCGGCCGTCGCGAAGGGAATCGTCCAAGTAAGGCTCCTCTGCTATCGTGGATGCGGAACGGGCCGTGGCCGGTGGGAGTCGCCGAAGGCACGCGAGTCCCGATGCTAACGCACAGGTCCTCCTCCTTCCCGCGTGCCCGACCGTGCCCCGGGGGCACGGCACCGATGCCCGGACGCCGACCGACACGATGACCGATCCCTGGGCCCTGACGGGCACCGACCGCGCCGCGGTCGACGCGCTGCTCGCCGCGACGCACGGCGATCCGTTCTCGGTGCTCGGCTGGCACGAGCCCGCGCCGGGCGCGCACGTGGTGCGCTGCCTGCTGCCCGGCGCGTCGAGCGTGGCGGTCGTCGACGCCGACGGCCGCGTCCGAGGCACGCTCGAGCCGCTCGCGGGCGGCGTGTTCGCGGGGCGCGTCGACGCGCCCGCGGGCCGCTTCGCCTACCGGCTGCGCATCGACGACGCCCGCCTCGTCGACGACCCGTACCGCTTCGGCACCGTGCTCGGCGAGCTCGACCTGCACCTGCTCGCGCAGGGCACCCACTGGCGCGCCTGGCGCGCGCTCGGCGCGATCGCCCGCGTCGTCGACGGCGTTGCCGGCACCGCGTTCGCGGTCTGGGCGCCGAACGCGCGGCGGGTTTCGGTCGTCGGCACGTTCAACGACTGGGACGGCCGCGTGCACCCGATGCGCCGCCGCATCGAGGCCGGCGTCTGGGAGCTGTTCGTGCCGGGCGTCGGCGACGGCGCGCTCTACAAGTACGAGCTCTTCGGCGCGAACGGCGAGCGGCTGCTGAAGGGCGACCCGTACGCGCGCCACGCCGAGCCGCCGCCCGCGACCGCCTCGCGCGTTCGGCACGAGCGGCCGTTCGCGTGGACCGACGACGCGTGGCTCGCCTCGCGCGCGCAGCGCCAGTCGCGCGACGCGCCGATGTCGGTCTACGAGGTCCACCTCGGCTCGTGGATGCGCCACCCCGACGGCCGCCCCCACGGCTACCGCGAGCTCGCCGAGTCGCTGGTGCCCTACGCGAAGCGGATGGGCTTCACGCACCTGGAGCTGATGCCGGTGTCCGAGCACCCGTTCGGCGGCTCGTGGGGCTACCAGCCGACGGCGCTGTACGCGCCGACCGCGCGCTGGGGCGACCCCGACGACTTCCGCGCGTTCGTCGACCGCGCGCACGGCGAGGGACTCGGCGTGATCCTCGACTGGGTGCCGGCGCACTTCCCGTCGGACGCGCACGGGCTCGTCGCGTTCGACGGCACGACGCTCTACGAGCACGCCGACCCGCGCATCGGCCGGCACGCCGAATGGGGCACGCTCGTCTACGACTTCGGCCGCATCGAGGTCGCGAACTTCCTGATCGCCAACGCACTCTACTGGCTGCACGAGTTCCACGTCGACGGGCTGCGCGTCGACGCGGTCGCCTCGATGCTCTACCTCGACTACAGCCGGCCCGCGGGCGCCTGGCGGCCGAACGTGCACGGCGGCAACGAGAACCTGGAGGCGGTCGCCTTCGTCAAGCGCCTGAACGAGAAGGTCTACGAGGAGGTGCCCGGCGCGGTCACGATCGCCGAGGAGTCGACCGCGTGGCCCGGCGTGTCGCGGCCGACCTGGCTCGGCGGGCTGGGCTTCGGCTACAAGTGGAACATGGGCTGGATGAACGACACCCTCGCCTACGTGCACGAGGATCCGGTGCACCGCCCGTGGCACCACCACCGGCTCACCTTCGGGCTGGTGTACGCGTTCTCCGAGAACTTCGTGCTGCCGCTGTCGCACGACGAGGTCGTGCACGGCAAGGGCTCGCTGCTCTCGAAGATGCCCGGCGACGACTGGCGGCGCTTCGCGAACCTGCGTGCCTACCTGTCGTTCATGTGGACGCAGCCCGGCAAGAAGCTGCTCTTCATGGGCGGCGAGATCGGCCAGTGGCGCGAGTGGCACCACGACCGAGAGCTCGACTGGGGGCTGCTGGGCGACGCGTCGAACGGCACGCTGCACCGCGGGCTGCAGGCGCTGGTCGGCGACCTGAACCGGCTCTACGCGACGCTGCCCGCGCTGCACCGCCACGACTGCGACGCCCGGGGCTTCGAATGGATCGACTGCGCCGACTCGGCGCAGAGCGTGGTCGCCTGGCTGCGCAACGGCAGCGGGTCCGGCGAGCGCGCGATGGTCGCGTGCAACTTCACGCCGGTGCCGCGCGAGGGCTACCGGCTCGGCGTGCCCTGCGGCGGGCGCTGGTCCGAGGTGCTCAACAGCGACGCGGCCGTCTACGGCGGCAGCGGCCTCGGCAACCTCGGCGGCGTCGAGGCCGAGCCGATCCCGGCGCACGGCCGGCCGTGGTCGGTGGCGCTGACGCTGCCGCCGCTCGCCGCGCTGGTGCTGCGGCCCGAGGGCCCGGAGGCCGGACGCACGGCGCCGGTCGCGCCCGCGTGAGCGGCGCGATCGAACTCGGCGCGCCGGGGCCGCCCGGCGCGCACGTCGACGGCGACGGGGTGAACGTCGCGGTCTGGTCGCGGCACGCGACGCGCATCGAGCTGTGCGTGTTCGACGCAGACGGCACGCGCGAGCTCGCGCGCCACGCGCTGCCGGGCCGCAGCGGCGACGTGTGGCACGGCCGCCTGCCGGGCGCGGGTCCGGGCCTCGTCTACGGCCTGCGCGCGCACGGCCCCTATGCGCCGCGCGAGGGCCATCGCTTCAATCCGAACAAGCTGCTGCTCGACCCGCATGCCCGCGAACTCGTCGGCGCCTTCCGCTGGGACGACGCGGTGCTCGGCTACGAGGCGGGCCACCCCGACGGGTGCGACTCGTTCGACGCGCGCGACAGCGCGCCCTTCGTGCCCAAGGGCCGCGTGCCGGCGCCGTGGCCGCGCGACGGCGCCGACCGGCCTCCGAAACCCGGCCGGCCGTGGGGCGAGACGGTGCTCTACGAGCTGCACGTCAAGGGCTTCACCGCGACGCACCCGCGCATCCCGATGCAGCAGCGCGGCACCGTCGAAGGGCTCGCGCACCCCGAGTCGATCGCCCACCTGAAGCGCCTCGGCGTCACCGCGGTCGAGCTGCTGCCCGTCGCCGCTTGGCTCGACGAGCTGCACCTCGCGCGGCGAGGCCGTTCGAACTACTGGGGCTACAACCCGATCGCGTTCTCCGCGATCCAGCCCGCGCTCGCCGGTCCCGGCGGCCTCGCGGCGATGCGCGACGCGGTCGATACGCTGCACGCGTCCGGCATCGAGGTGATCCTCGACGTGGTGTTCAACCACACCGGCGAGGGCGACGAGCGCGGTCCCACGCTGTCGCTGCGCGGCCTCGACAATGCGTCCTACTACGTGCCCGACCCGCATCGGCCCGGCGGCTACCGCAACCTCTCCGGCTGCGGCAACACGCTCGCCGCGTGGCGACCGGAGGTCGGCGCTCTGATCGTCGACGCGCTGCGCTTCTGGGCCGGCGAGGTCGGCGTCGACGGCTTCCGCTTCGACCTCGCCTCGGCGGTCGCGCGCGACGGGCACGGCGGCTTCGATCCGCACCTGCCGTGGCTGCGCGCGCTGCGCGAGGACCCGGTGCTCGCGCGCTGCAAGCTCGTCGCCGAGGGCTGGGACTGCGAGGGCTGGTTCGTCGGCGGCTTCCCGCCCGGCTGGTCCGAGTGGAACGACCGCTACCGCGACGACGTGCGCCGCTTCTGGCTCGGCCGCGCGCACGGCGTGGGCGCACTCGCCACGAGGCTCGCCGGCTCGAGCGACCTGTTCGGCGCCCACGGGCGCGGCCCGGGCGCGAGCATCGACTTCGTGACCGCGCACGACGGCTTCACGCTCGCCGACACGGTGTCCTACGCGCACCGGCGCAACCACGCGAACGGCGAGGACAACCGCGACGGCCACGCGCACGAGGTCGCCGACGGCGGCGGCGCCGAAGGCCCGACCGACGACCCCGCCGTGCGCCGTCGCCGCGCGGCGCGCGCCCGTGCGATGCTCGCGACGCTGATGCTCTCGCGCGGCGTGCCGATGCTGCGCGCCGGCGACGAGCTCGGCGCGACGCAGCACGGCAACAACAACGCCTACTGCCAGGACGGCCCGATCACCTGGCTGCGCTGGCCCGACGCGCCGGACGGGCCGGTCGCCGACACCGGCGACGCGGTGGGCGCCGACCTGCGCGACCTCGTCGGCACCCTCGCGAGGCTGCGCGCGGCATGGCCGTGCCTGCGCGACGAGGGGTTCCTCTCCGGCGCGCCCTCGCACGACGCCGAGGGCCTGAGCGACGTCGCCTGGCTGCGCGAGGACGGCGAGCCGCTGCACGCGCACGACTGGCACGAGGGCGGCCGGCGGGCGATCGCGATGCGCCTCGACGCCGGCGTGCCGCGGCCCGGCGCGCCGCACGACAGGGTCTGGATCGGCTTCGCGTCGGCCGACGGGCCGACGCGCTTCGTGCTGCCGCCGGTGCCGCACGAGGACGGCTGGGTCCGCGTGCTCGACACCTCGGCGCCGCGGGCCGCGCTCGAGCTCGACGCGCCGGGTGGGCTGGTGGTCGACGGCGCCGCGGTCGTCGTCTGCGCGGCCGGCGCGATCGCGCGCGCCGAGCGCGCCCGCTGGCGCCGCGGCGTGCCGGCCGCGCTGCTGGTGCCCGCCGACGACCCGACCGCCGCGCTGGAGCTGGTGCTCGCCGACGCGGACCTGCCCGCCGAGGTGTCGATCGGCGGCGGCGTCGAGACGGAGGCGCTGCGGGTACGCGTGGACGTCGCGAACTCGACGGTCGTCGAGGCGCGCATCGTTGACGGCCTGCCGCTCTCGCGCCGCCGGCTCAGGCTGCCGCGCGCGCTCCCGCCCGGCGCGTGGTCCGTGCGCTGGTACCGCGCGCCGGTGGGCGCGGACGGGCTGCCCTCGTCGCCGCGCGCGTCCGGCCAGGCGTGGGCGCACCCGCCGCGCTGTCACCTGCCGCCCGCGCTCGCGCGGGCCCCCGGCACGTGGGTGATGTCGGTGCAGCTCTACGGGCTGTCGTCCGACGAGGACTGGGGCATCGGCGACTTCGGCGACCTCGCCGCGCTCGGCGTGCGCGCCGCGGCGATCGGCGCGGCGGGCCTGCTGGTCTCGCCGGTGCACGCGCCCTCGCTCGGCTGGCCCGACCGCGGCTCGCCCTACTCGCCGTCGAGCCGCCTCGCGCTGAACCCGCTCTACGTGTCGCTGCCGCGCGCGGCGCGCGCGTTCGCGGTGCCGCTCTTCGACGCCTGGGTCGCGCGCAAGGACACGCGCGCCGCGATCGCCGCCGCCCGCGCCGCGCCGGTGGTCGACTACCCCGCGGTATCGGCGCTCAAGCGCGCCGGCCTCGAGCGGCTGTGGCGCGACTTCGGCGCGACCGCCGGCACCGCGCGCACCCGCGAGGCCGCCCGCGAGTTCGACGCGTGGCTCACGGGCGCGCTCCCGCGGCTGCGCCCGCACCTGCTGTTCGAGGCGCTCGCCGACGTCCACGGCGTCGCCGACCGCCGCGCCTGGCCGGCGGGCTTCGAGCACCCCGACACCGACGCGGTGCGCGCATTCGAGCGCGAGCACCGCGAGCGCGTGCGCTTCCACGCGTTCGTGCAGTGGCTCGCCGAGCGGCAGTGGCGCGAGGCGGGCGACTCGATGCGCGCGCGGGGTGCACCGCTCGGCCCGATCGCCGACCTCGCGGTCGGGGCCGACGCCGCGGGCGCCGACACCTGGTCGCGGCCCGCGGTCGTCGCCGACGGCTTCGAGATCGGCGCGCCGCCCGACGCGTTCGCCGCCGAGGGCCAGGCCTGGGGCCTGCCCCCGTGGGCGCCCGATGCGCTCGCCGAGGCCGGCCACGCGCCCTTCGTCGAACTGATGCGCGCGACGATGGCCGGCGCCGGCGGCCTGCGGATCGACCACGTGATGGCGCTCGAGCGGCTCTTC
The DNA here is from genome assembly GCA_020248665.1 of Burkholderiales bacterium. Classification (GTDB taxonomy): domain Bacteria; phylum Pseudomonadota; class Gammaproteobacteria; order Burkholderiales; family Burkholderiaceae_E; genus UBA4615. The sequence continues at coordinate 39,418 of JADCHE010000074.1, forward strand.
TGGGTGCCGCGCGGCGGCCGCCCCGCCGACGGCACCTACGTCGCCTACCCGCTCGAGGACCTGCTGCGCATCGTCGCCGCCGAGAGCGAGCGCGCGCACTGCGTCGTCATCGGCGAGGACCTCGGCACCGTCCGCCCGGGCCTGCGCGAGCGGCTCGCGCAAGCCGCGGTGCTGTCGTACAAGGTCGCGTGGTTCGAGCGCGCGGCCGACGGCACGCTCGCCGACCCCGGCTCGCTGCCCGCGCTCGCCGCGGTGTCCGCGAGCACGCACGACCTGCCGACGATCGACGGCTGGGTCCTCGCGCTCGATGTCGACGAGCGCGAGCGGCTCGGCATCGTCGACGCGTCGAGCGCCGAACGGATGCGCGCCGAGCGCCGCGACGACGTCGCGCGCCTCGAGGCAGGCCTCGCGCGCGCCGGCTGCACCGGCGAGGACCTCGTCGAGCGGCTGCACCGCTGGCTCGCCGCGTCCGCCTGCCGGCTCGCGATCGTGCAGCTCGAGGACGTCGCCGGTCTCGCGCGCCAGCCGAACCTGCCCGGCACGCCCGACGTCGCGCCCAACTGGCGGCAGCGCCTGCCGGTGCGCGTCGAGGCGCTCGACGCGCTGCCGCGGTGGCGCGCGCTCGGGTCGATCTTCGCCGCGAGGCGTGCGACGATCGGCGGATGAACCCCGCCGCGTCGCTCGCCGAGCCGCTCGCGAACACCGCGCTGGCCCGCTGGCTGCAGACCGGCTGGGTGTTCCCGATCGTCGAGTCGATCCACATCCTGTCCTTCGCGCTGCTGGTCGGCGCGATCGCGGTGGTCGACCTGCGGCTGCTCGGGCTGATGCGGCACGGCGCGATCGAGCCGCTGCTGAGGAGCGCGCTGCCGGTCGCCCTCGTCGGCTTCTGCGCGGCGGTCGCCAGCGGCACGCTGCTGTTCGTCGCCAACGCGGGCGAGCTGCTCGCCAACCGCGCGTTCGTCGTGAAGGTCGCGCTGCTGATGTTCGCCGGCCTGAACGCCGCCGCGTTCCACGCGAGCGCCGCGAAGGAGGCGCTGCGCACCACCGATGCGCCCGGCCCCGGCATGCGGGCCGCGGGCGCCGCCTCGCTGCTGCTGTGGGCGTCGGTGATCGTCGCCGGACGCCTGATCGCCTACGTCTGACCCGACGCCCGTCGTCCGGAGATCCCCGATGCCCCCGTCGATGCCCGACCCCACGATCCGCACCACCACGCTGGTCCACGCGGGGCTCGCGTTCACCGTCGATGCCTGCGGCCCCGACGACGGCGAGCCGGTGCTGCTGCTGCACGGCTTCCCGCAGAGCCGGCACGCATGGCGCACTGTGCTGCCCGCGCTCGGCGCCGCCGGCTTGCGCTGCATCGCGCCCGACCAGCGCGGCTACTCGCCGGGCGCCCGGCCGTCCGGCACCGATGCCTACCGCACCGACGTGCTGGTCGGCGACGCACTCGGCCTGCTCGATGCGATCGGCGCGCCGCGCGCGCACCTCGTCGGCATCGACTGGGGCGGGCAGCTCGCGTGGCACGCGGCGAGCCGTGCGCCGGAGCGCATCGCCTCGCTCGCGGTGCTGTCGCGCCCGCATCCGGTCGCGTTCGGCGCGGCGCTGCGCGACGACCCGGCGCAGACGGCGCGCTCGGGGCACCACCGCACGCTGCTCGCCGAGGACGCGCCGCGACGCTGGCGCCGGGGCGGCGACCTGGAGATCGAGCGCGGGCTCGTCGCGCGCGGCGTGCCGGCGGCGCTCGCCGCCGCGCACGCGGCGACGCTCGATGCGCCGGGCGCGCTGGAGGCCGCGATCGAGTGGTACCGCGCGACCGCGGGCGGGCTGGGCACCGACGCGATGGCCCCGATCCGGATGCCGACGCTGTACCTGTGGGGCACCGAAGACCACACCGTCGGGCGCGTCGCGGCCGAGGGCACCGCGGCGCACGGCGGGCCGTCGTACCGCTTCGTCGCGATCGAGGGCGCGGGGCACTACCTGCCGGAGCAGGTGCCGGAGCGCGTCTCGGCGCTGCTGCTCGAACACCTCGCGCGGTGGCGGATGCGGCCCGGGGCCGGCGGTCGATGAAGGTCCTCGTGGTCGACGACCACGCGCTGATCCGCGAGGCGATGCGCGGCGTGCTGCACGAGCTGCGCGCCGACGCCGCGGTGATCGAGGCCGACTGCGCCGCCGCCGCGCTCGCGGCTGCGGACGCCCATCCCGATCTCGAGCTCGTGCTGCTCGACGTCGACCTGCCCGACGGCGACGGGCTGCAGGTGCTCGACGCGCTGCGCCGGACCCGTCCGGCCGCCGCGGTCGTGATGCTGTCGGGGCTCCGCGACCGCGGGTCGGTGACGCGCGCGCTCGCCACGGGCGCGCAGGGCTTCATCCCCAAGAGCGAGCCCCGCGCGGTGCTGCTCGGCGCGCTCGGGCTGGTGCTGGCCGGCGGGGTCTACGTGCCGACGATGGCGCTGGGTCCGGCGGACACGGCCCCGCTGCCCGGCGCGGCTCGCGCGCCGGCGACCCCGTCGGCGTCGGGACTGACCGAGCGCCAGCTCGACGTGCTGGCGCTGATGATGCGCGGCCGCAGCAACAAGCTGATCTGCCGCGAGCTCGACCTCGCCGAACCGACGGTGAAGAACCATGTCTCGGCGATCCTGCGCACGCTCGGCGTGTCGAGCCGGACAGAGGCGGTGGTTGCCGCGAACGCGCTCGGCTGGGACCTCTCCGGCCGGCCCTGAGGCCGACGCTTCAGGGTGCGGCGAGCAGTCGGCTCGCCAGCGCGCGCAGTGCCATCGGCCGAACCGGCTTGTCGAGCAGGTCCAGCCCGGCATCGCGCGCGATCGCCCGCGTCGCCGTGCCGACGTCCCCGCTGACCAGTACGGCCGGGATCGACGCGCCGTGCCGCGCGCGCACCGCGTGCACGGTCTCGACGCCGCCTTCGCCGGCCTGCAGGTGCACGTCGGCGATCACCAGGTCCGGCGCGCGAGCGCCGAGCCCCTCGAGCGCCTCGGCGGCGCTCGATGCGACGACGACCTCGCAGCCCCAGGTGCCGAGCAGCCCGCGGGTGCCGTCGAGCACCCGCGTGTCGTCGTCGACGACCAGCACGCGCCGGCCTCGCAGCGGATCGGCGAACGCGGGGGGCGGCAACGGCGGCGGTGCCTCGACCGGCTCGGCACGCGGCAGCTCGAGCGCGACGCGCGTCCCGCGGCCCGGTGCGGACGCGAGCGTCAGCCGATGCCCGAGCAGCGCGCACAGGCGTTCGACGATCGCCAGGCCGAGCCCCAGCCCCTGCCCTCGCGGCGTGCCCTCCGGAGCGATCTGGTAGAACTCGCCGAACACCGCCCGCTGCCGGTCCTCGGGGATTCCGATCCCGCTGTCGAGCACTTCGATGCGGACCGTCTCGCCCGCGCGGCGCACGCCGACCACGATGCCGCCGCGCCGCGTGTAGCGGACCGCGTTCGCGACCAGATTCGTCAGCACCCGCTCGAGCAGCACCGGGTCGCTGCGCACCCATGCGCGCGACGGCGCGACGCGCAGCGCGAGCCCCTTCGCCGCGGCGTCGTCGGCGAACGTCGCATCGAGCCGCTCGAGCAGCGGCCCGATCGGGAACGCGCCGGGCGTCGGTGCGACGACGCCCGCGTCCAGTCGCGAGATGTCGAGCAGTCCGTCGAACAGCGCGTTCATGGCCGCGACCGCGTCCTCGACGCGCGCGGCGACGCGCTCACGGACCGCGTGATCGGTCTCGGCGCGAAGCTGCGCGACCAGCAGGCCCAGCGCGTGCAGCGGCTGGCGCAGGTCGTGGCTCGCGGCCGCGAGGAAGCGCGACTTGGAGAGGTTCGCGTCGGCGAGCTCGCGCGTGCGCGCCTCGACCTTGCGCTCGAGCGTCGCGTACGACGCCTGCAGCTCGCTCGCCATCGTGTTGAACTGGGCCCCGAGCGCCTCGAGCTCGTCGCCGGTGCGGATCGCGATCCGGTGCTCGAGGCGGCCCTCCCCGAGCCGTGCGGCGCCATCGGTGAGCGCGCGGATCGGCCTCACCATCCGCAGCGCGAGCAGCGCCGCGGCCGCGAGCGCGAGCGCGAGGCCGGCGGCGGCGACCCACGCGGCGCGCGACAGCGCCCGTGCGAGCGACGCGTCCGCCTCCGCCTCGGGCAGCTCGACGTGCACCCGCCAGTCGAGCGGAGCGACCGGCGCGGCCGCAGCGAGCACGCGTCCGCCGAGCAGGCCGACGGTGGCACGCCCCGGATCGCGGTCGTCGATTCGCGCCGCATCGGGGACGATCGTGTTGCGCAGCACGAGGCTGATGTCGGGATGGGCGATCAGCCGTCCCGAGCCGTCGAACACGTAGGCGCTGCCGCCCTGCCCCACCCGGATCGCCGCGACCACCTCCCAGACGTGCTTCAGGTTCACGGCGGCGAGCGCGACGCCGGCGTCGCGGCGCGGGCCCGCCATCGCCAGCGTCATGAACGGCTCGGTCTCCCGGCGGAAGGTCACCGGCCCGTAGTGCACGCGCCCGGAGCGCATGCCGCTCACCGCCGGGTCCGCCGACAGGTCGGTGCCCGCGTCGATCCGCTCGAGCGACAGCCGCGAGACGTGGACCCGCTCCCGGCCGTCCGGATCGACCAGGGTCAGGTCGGTGATCGCCGGCGCCTGGCGCAGCACGCGCAGCGCATCGAGCCGGCGGCGCTCGAGCGCCGGCTCGCCCCAGGACAGGTGGGTGGCCCAGCCGAGCTGACCCTCGAGCTCGCGCACGAACTGTGCGATCCGGAACGCCGCCGCGTCCGCCTGCTCGCGCTGCAGCGCCGCGATCGCGGCCCGATGGTCGCGATAGGTCAGCCAAGCGTTGACCGCGCCGTAGGCGAGCAGCGGCAGCCCGACCGACGCGAGGAACGCCGCGACGTACTTGCGCAGCAGCGATCCACGGAGCGCCGTGCTCATCGCCGCGGGACGCGCCCGATGCTCACTCGACCACCAGGTCGGCACTGGTCATCAGCCCCGCCGGCACCGAGAGCCCGAGCGCCTTCGCGGTCGTGACGTTGATCGCGAGCGTGAACCGGCTCGGCTGCTCGACCGGCAGATCGCCCGGCTTGGCGCCGTTCAGCAGACGGTGGACGAACCATGCCGCGCGCCGCGTCGACGCCGCATCGTCCGGGCCGTATGCGAGCAGCCCGCCCGCCTGCGCGAACACCGCGTAGTTCGAGATCACCGCGATCCGGCGCTGCATCGCGAGCTCGACGATCCGTGCGTGCTGGCCGGTGAAGATCGGCTGCACCAGCAGCGCCTGCACGCGCTCGGCGGCGAGCGCAGCGACGTCGGCCTCGCCGAACGCCCGCACACCCGGAACGAGCCGCACCTTCAGCTCGACGCCCATCCGGTCGGCGGCCGCCTGGGTCTCGCGCACGAAGGTGGACACGTTCGGGTCGTTGGACGCGCCGAGGAAGCCGACGGTGCGCAGCCCGGGCATCATCGCGCTCAGGTACTCCAGCCGCTTGCCGGCCAGGTCCGGGCCCTGCAGCGACAGGCCGGTCAGGTTGCCCTCGGGCCGCGCGAGGCTCTTCACCAGCCCTGTGGCGAGCGGGTCCGACACCAGCATGACGATCGGCGTCGTCGCGGTGGCCTCTTTCGCGAGGTGCGCGACGTTCGTCGCGCGGACGACCAGCACGTCGACCGGCCGCGCGAGCGCGTCGGCGATCGCGCGGCGGGTGCGCTCGGCGTCGCCCTCGGTGAATCGCACGTCCAGCTCGAGGGTGCGCCCCTCGACCCACCCGAGCGCCCGCAGCCCCTCGCGCAGCGGCTCGATCTGGCCGGTCTCGGACGGGGCGAACCAGCTGACGAACGCGATCCGCGCGACGCGCCGGCCCTGCGCCCCCCCGGCGCGCGGGGCGGCCGCGAGCGCGAGCGCTGCGCCGAGCCAGGTGCGACGGTCGAGGTGGGGTCTCATCGGAAGCTCTCCGATCGTCGTGGAGGATGCCACAGCGCGGCCACCGGCGGTTCGGGCGCAGGTGCGCCATGTTCACGACCCGATCCGTGCTCACTCCAGCCGGATGCCGGAGGCCCGGATCAGCTCGGCGACCCGCGGGATCTCGCCGCGGATGAACGCGGCGAACTGCTCGGGCGAGCCCGGCTCCGCGACCTCGACGCCGAGCTCGGTCAGGCGACCTCGGAACGCCGGGTCCTCGAGCGCCTTGGCGACGTCGGCGGCGATCCGGCGCACCACCGCATCCGGCGTGCCCGCCGGCGCGAACACGCCCGCCCAGGCGACCGCCTCGAAGCCGGGCAGCCCGAGCTCGGCCACGGTCGGCACGTCCTTCGCCATCGGCGAGCGGACCCGTCCGGTCTGCGCGAGCGCGCGCAGCGTGCCGGCCTTCACCTGCGCGAGCGCCACCGGCATGTTCATGAACGCCGCGTCGACGTGGCCGCCGGCGACGTCCTGCACCGCGGTCCCGGGCTTCGGCGCATGGACCACCTCGATGCCGGCCTGGCGCTTGAGCTGCTCGATCGCCATGTGCTGCGAGGTGCCGTACCCGTTGCTGGTGAAGCTGAACGCGCCGGGCCGGGCCTTCGCAGTGGCGACCAGGTCGGGCAGCGTCTTCGGCCCGTTCGCGGGGTGCACGACGAGCAGGTTGGGCACGCGGCCGATCAGCGCGATCGGCACCAGGTCCTTCACCGGGTCGTAGGCGAGCGACTTGTAGAGACTGACGTTGACGACGATCGCCGCGTCGCCCGAAGTCGCCAGGGTGTAGCCGTCGGCCGGCGAGCGCGCGAGCCGCCCGATGCCGACCGAGCCGGCGGCGCCGGGCAGGTTCTGCACGACCACCGGCTGGTTCCAGGCTACGCGCAGCCGCTCGGCCATCAGCCGGGCGATCGTGTCGGTCGCGCCGGAGCCGGCGGGGAACGGCGCGATCATCTTCACCTCGCGCGCGGGCCAGGCCTCCTCGGCGTGCGCGATCGGGGCGGCGTGCGCGAGGGCGGCCGCGCACAGGACGGACAGGGCACTTCGCATGGGGCACCTCCGGGTGTCTGCGGCACGTGCCCCGCGGCGCGGGAATCGACGGCCGACCCGAGGGATTCTGCGAAGCGCGGGCGCCGCGGACCATCGTCCGGACGTCGCGGAACCGGCGCGCCGACGGACCAGTACGAAGGTACCGGTCGACGCCGGCGCGCCGCGCTCAGCGGAACGCGCCCTTCGCCTTCGCGTCGTCGTACGACCCGATCCCGGTGCCGCGATAGAGGATCCTCGCGTTGCGCTCGGCGATCGCGGCGTGCAGCGCCACCATGTCCGGCTGCATGTCGGATGACGGCACCGGCTCGTGCTCGAAGGACCGGTACGTGTCGGTGCCCCGCACCAGCGTCGCGCTGTCCTCGCCGTGCAGCTGGCGTACCGAGGTCGGCACGTAGCGGATCGCGAGGCCGATGCGCCGGTCGGCCGACGCGTTCGGCGGCGAGCCGTGGACGATCCGCACGTGGTGCAGCGACATCTCGCCGGGCTCGAGGTCGAGGCGCACGGCCTTCGAGGCGTCGACGTCGACCGCGACCTCCTGGCCGCGGGTCAACAGGTTGCGGTCGTCGAAGGTGTCGCGGTGCGGGATCTGGTCCATCCGGTGCGTGCCCGGGATGACGCTCATCGCGCCGCTCACCTCGTCGCTGCGGCTGAGCGCGATCCAGGCCGTCACGACGTCCGGCGTCGACAGGCCCCAGTAGGTCGAGTCCTGGTGCCAGGACACGAACGCGGGGTTGGCCGCCTCCTTGATGAAGAAGTTCGTGTTCCAGCACAGCAGGTCGGGGCCGTACAGGTCCTCGATCGCGTCGACGATGCGCTCGTGGTGCACCAGGTCGGACACGAACCGGAACAGCAGGTGCGACTTGTGTCGCAGGTTGCCGCGCAGCGGCCCCCCTGTCGAGCGCTCGTAGGCCTCCAGCCGCTCGCGGACCGCGACGGCCGCCTCGGCGCTCATCACGCGGATCGGCGAGACGTAGCCCTGCTCGCGGAACTGGGTCACCTGGGCGTCGGTCAGCAGCTTGGGCACGGGAATCTCCTGCGGTGGGTCAGCGGGACATGGTCTGTGGCAGCCACAGCGCGATCTGCGGGAACGCCATGACGATCCCGAGCGCGACCGCCTGCAGGCCGAGATACGGCCAGATCGAGCGGAATATGTCGCCGATCGTGACGTCCGGCGGGGCGACGCCCTTCAGGTAGAAGGCTGCCGGGCCGAAGGGCGGGGAGATGTAGGAAATCTGCATGTTCATGCAGAACAGCACGCCGAGCCACACCGGGTCGAAGCCCATCTTGACCATCACCGGCACGAAGATCGGCGCGGTCAGCAGCAGGATGCCGATCCAGTCGATGAAGCAGCCGAGCACGATCCAGACGAGCTGCACGACGAGCAGCAGGCCCACCGGTCCGAGCGGGAAGGCGGTGAGCATCGACTGGACCATCTGCGTGCCGCCGGCCAGCGTGTACACCCCGATCAGCGCGGACGATCCGAAGAACAGCCAGTACAGCATCGCGGTGGTCTTGGTCGTCTCCTCGACGGCCCGCCGCACGTTGTCCCACGACATCCGTCCCTTCGCGATCATCGACAGCGCCGCCCCGAACACGCCCACGCCGCCCGCCTCGGTCGGCGTCGCCCATCCGAAGTACAGCGAGCCGAGCACCATCAGCACGACGAGGCCCGGCAGCACGAGGTGCTTGGCGAGGCCGAGCTTGCGCGACAGCGGCCAGGTTGCCTCCTGCGTCAGCGCACGCGGCGCGAGCGCCGGATTCAGCGTGGCCCGGACCATGATGTACGCGATGTACATCGACGCGAGCATCAGGCCCGGGACGATGCCTGCCATGTAGAGCTGGCCGATCGAAACGCCGGCGGTCAAGCCGTACATGATGAACACGACCGACGGCGGGATCAGCGTGGCCAGCCCGCCGCCCGCGCAGATCGAGCCGAGCGCGAGGTCCTTCGAGTACCCGCGCGACAGCATCGCCGGCAGCGCGACGATGCCGATCGTGACGATCTCGGCGCCGAGCACGCCGACCATCGCCGCCATCAGCGTGCTGGTCAGGATCACGGCCACGGCCAGCCCACCGGGCACGCGGCTCGCCCACGCGGCGACGACCCGGAAGATGTCGTCGGCGATGCCTGCCCGCTCGAGCAGGCAGGCCATGAACACGAAGAGCGGCACCGACACCAGCACGCTGTTGCCGAGCAGCGTGAACACCCGGCTCACGACCAGCGTCAGGCCGGGCGCCCCGTAGAGCACCAGCGCGAACAGCACGCCGACGGCGCCGGCCGCGAAGGCGAGCGGCATGCCGATCAGCAGCAGCCCGACGAACGAACCGGCCATCAGGACCGAGACCAGTTCGATGCTCACGGCGCGACCCTCGGGCGCACCCAGCCGAGCTCGCGCAAGGTGTCGGCCAGCATCTGGAGCGCGAGCAGCAGTCCGGCGGCCGGGATGCAGGCCTTGACCGGCCAGATCGGTGGATTCCAGGGCGTGCCGGTCGCCTCGCCCTGCAGGAACGACGCCCACGCCGCCGAACCGCCGACGACGACGAGGGTCAGCGCGTACGCGAGCATGAACGGCAGCCTCGCGAGCGGCAGCGCACGCCGCACCGCGGCCGGCATCGACTCGACGAAGCCGTCGAGCTTCACGTGGCGGCTGTGGCGCATCGCGTAGCCACCAGCCAGCAGATAGACCGCTGCGGAGCCGTAGACCGTCGCCTCGTTGGCCCAGACCGTGGCCGAGGTGAACACGCTGCGGGCGACGATCTCGTAGACGATCGCGATCGTGACGCCGATGATGACGGGCCCGAGCCAGCGCCCGACCGCGTCGTCGATCGCGTCGATCGTGTCGCAGGCGCGCGCGAGCGGGCCGCCGCGCGCCATGGCGCGCGGCGTCGGCGCCTGCGTCATGCGACCCGGCCCAGCGCCTTCAGCCAGGCGAGCTGCGAGTCGTAGGCCTTCTTCGCGAGCGGCGACTTCTTCGACCACTCGGCCCAGATGCCCGAGGCCTGCTGAGACAGAGCCTTCAGGTCCGCGTCACTCCAGCGCTGCATCGTGACGCCCTTCTGCCCGATCTCGCCGATCGCCCGGGCGTCGTCGACCGCGACGCGCTGGATCTGGTCCCACGTCCACTCGCGCACGCAGGCGGTGACGATCGCCTTGAGGTCGGCCGGCAGAGCGTTCCACTTCGCGGCGTTGACCGCGAACTCCTGGACCGGCATCGAGTGGCCGAGCCACACCGAGTGCTTCGCCACCTCGAAGAAGCCCATGCGCTGGTTCATCGACTCGGTCGCCCAGTCCGCCGCGTCGACCACGCCCTTGTCGAGCGCCGAGTACACTTCGCCGCCGGGCACGACGACGACCGAGGCACCGAGCTTGGTCATTACCTCGGCAAACATGCCCTGGGGCGTGCGCACCTTCATGCCCTTGAAGTCGGCCGGCCCCTTGATCGGCTTCTTCGACACCAAGGATTCGACCCCCCACCAGCTGACGCCGACCGGGTACACGTTGAAGCGGGCGTAGGCCTCCCGCAGCATCTCGAGGCCGCCGCGGTGGTAGTACCAGGCCTCGGCCTGCCACGGGTGCGAGTACGCGAAGTTGAGGTCGCCGATCAGCGAGAACCCGGGGTCCTTGCCCGTCCAGTAGACCGGCGCGCTCGACTGCGCGTCGAGCACGCCGGCCGACACGGCGTCGAGGGTCTCGAACACGCCGGTGACCGAGCCCGCCGCGAACGGCTGCACCTCGATGCGGCCGTTGGTCGCCTCGCCGACGCGTTTGCAGAACGACTCGAACGCCTTGTAGGTGAGCTCCGCGCTGCTCCACATCGACTGGCAGCGCCACTTGATCGGCGCCTGGGCGCGCAAGACTGCGGGCGCCGACAGGGTCGCGGCGGCGGCACTCGCGGCGACGAAACGCCGCCTGGTCGATCGCAGGGTCATCGGTCTCCTCCTGTGCACCGCCGGGGTGGCGATGTTTTTGTGATATATCACCGGCAATCTTGCGCCCGCCGACTGACGCCGGTCAAGCCCCCGACGGGCCCGCTCGGGTCGGTTCAGCGTCCTTCGGCCAGCGTGGCCCGGGTGAACGCCTCGACGTAGTCGAGCACCTCGTCCGACGCCCGCACCGCGCCCGCCTCGTCCCCGTCGGCGATCGCCCGCATCACGCGAGCGTGATGCTCGCAGGCGCGCTGCAGGTCGCGCGCCTTGCGGTGGTGATACACGTAGAAGCGCCGCGACATCGCATGAAGCGGCTCGAGCGCCGCGGCTGCGAAGCGGTTTCGGGCGGCGGCCATCGCGAGGCGCGAAGCGTCGGGGTGCAGGCGCACGAACTCGATCACCTCGCCCGACCGGCCGATCGCGCGCAGCGATCTCGCGAACGCTCCGAACCGCGCGGACTCCGCATCGGTGCGCAGCCGCGCGGCGCGCCCCGCGACGATCCGCTCGAGCGCGCGTCGCGTCTCCAGCATCCTCAGCTGCTCGTCGGCGTTGATGTCGGTGATCCGCACGCCGTGCCGCTCCACGATGCGCACCAGGTGCTCCTGCTCGAGGCGCTTGAGTGCCTCGCGCACCGGCGTGCGACCGAAACCGATGCGCTCGGCGAGCTCCGGGGCCGTGCACAGGCTGCCGGGCTCGAGCTGCAGCGTGACGATCATCTCGGCCAGGCGAATGCGTGCCCGCTCGGCCAGTCCCGGGCGATCGGCGCCCGCCGGGAGGCCGCGCGGCTCGCGGACCGGAGCCGCCGCGGCCATCAGTGCGCCCGCTCCCAGTTCGGCCCCGCGCCGACCTCCGCGAGCAGCGGCACGTCGAGCGCGACGACGCCCGCCATCAGCCGGGGCAGCTCGATGCGGATCGTCTCGAGCTCGCCCTCGGGCACCTCGAGCACCAGCTCGTCGTGGACCTGCAGCACCAGCCTCGAGGCGAACTTGCCGGCATCCAGCCAGTCCTGCACCGCGATCATCGCGAGCTTGACGATGTCGGCCGCCGTGCCCTGCAGCGGCGCGTTGATCGCCTGCCGTTCGGCGCCGCCGCGGCGCGGCCCGTTCGGCGAGTTGATCTCGGGCAGCCACAGCCGCCGGCCGAGCACCGTCTCGACCCAGCCCTGCGCCTTCGCCTGCGTGCGCGTGCCGTCCATGTAGCGCTTGACCCCCGGATAGCGCGCGAAGTAGCGCTCGATCCAGTTCTTCGCGGCCTCGCGCTCGATGCCGAGCTGCGCGGCGAGGCCGAACGCGCTCATGCCGTAGATCAGCCCGAAGTTGATCGTCTTCGCGTAGCGGCGCTGCTCGGAGGAGACCTCGGCGGGCGGCACGCCGAACACCTCGGAGGCGGTCGCGCGGTGGACGTCCATCCCCTCGTGGAACGCCCGCAGCAGGTTCCCGTCCTGCGACAGGTGGGCCATGATCCGCAGCTCGATCTGCGAGTAGTCGGCCGACACGATCAGGTGGCCTGGCGGCGCGACGAAGGCCTCACGGATGCGCCGGCCCTCGGCGGTGCGGATCGGGATGTTCTGCAGGTTCGGCTCGTTCGACGACAGGCGGCCGGTGACCGCGGTCGCCTGCGAGAAGCTGGTGTGCACGCGGCCGGTCCGCGGGTTCACCATCTTCGGCAGCTTGTCGGTGTAGGTCGACTTGAGCTTCGAGCAGCCGCGGTACTCGAGCAGGATCTTCGGCAGCGGGTAGTCCTCGGCGAGCTTCGCGAGCACGTCCTCGTCGGTGGACGGCGCGCCGCTCATGGTCTTCTTCAACACCGGCAGCTTCAGCGTGCCGAACAGGATCTCGCCGAGCTGCTTCGGCGAGCCGAGGTTGAACGGCTGGCCGGCCGCCTCGTGCGCGGCCCGCTCGAGCTCCATCATCTTCGCACCGAGCGCCTCGGACTGCCGCTCGAGCAGCGGCGCGTCGATCAGCACGCCGTGGCGCTCCATGCGCTGCAGCACGATCGAGGTCGGCATCTCGATGCGTCGGTAGACGTCGTGCAGCTTCGCATCGGCCGCGACCCGCGGGAACAGCACCGTGTGCAGGTGCATCGTCACCTCGGCATCCTCGGCCGCGTACTCGGTCGCGCGCTCGATGGGCACCTCCTCGAAGCCGATCTGCTTCGCGCCCTTGCCGGCCACCTCCTCGTAGGTGATCGTCCGCCGGCCCAGGTGGCGCTCGGCGAGCGCGTCCATGCCGTGCGTGCGATGCGCCTCGAGCACGTACGACTGCAGCAGCGTGTCGTGCTCGATGCCGCGCAGCGCGATGCCGTGGTTGGCGAGCACGTGCGCGTCGTACTTCAGGTTCTGGCCGACCTTCCTGCGCTCGGGGCTCTCGAGCCAGCCGCGCAGCCGGGCCAGCACGCGATCGCGGTCGAGCTGGTCGGGCGCGCCGGCGTAGCGATGGGCGAGCGGCACGTAGCACGCCCGGTAGGGCTGGACCGCGAGCGACAGGCCGACGATCTCGGCGGCGAGCGGATCGAGCGACGTGGTCTCGGTGTCGAACGCGACCAGCGACGCCGCCTCGATCTCGGCGATCCAGCGCTCGAGCGTCGCCTCGTCGCTCACGCATTCGTACTCGACCGGATGCGCGGGCGCGGGGGGGGCCGACGCGGGGGCCGCGGGCGCCGCCGGATCCGCGCCCGCCCCGGCCACCGGCGCCGGGGCCTGCGGACCGGCGTCGCCTCGCCCCCGCAGGTCGTCGACCAGCGACTTCATCTCCCAGCGCTCGAACAGCGCGCGCAGCGCCTCGCCGTCCTCGTCGCGCATCTCGAGGCTCGACTCGATCGACCCGACGTGCGGCGCGAGCTCGCAGTCGGTCTTGATCGTCACCAGCGCGCGCGCGGTCGGCAGCCAGCCGAGCGCACCGCGCAGGTTCTCGCCGACCACGCCGCCGATCCGGTCGGCCGCGGCGATCACGCCGTCGAGCGTGCCGTGCTCCTCGAGCCACTTGACCGCGGTCTTCGGGCCGACCTTGGGCACGCCCGGCACGTTGTCGACCGCGTCGCCGACCAGCGTCAGCCAGTCGACGATCCGCTCGGGCGGCACGCCGAACTTGGCGATCACGCCCTCGCGGTCCATCGGCTCGGGCGCCTCGCCCTTGCGCGTCATCGTGTCGACCAGCGTCACGTGGCCGTTGACCAGCTGCGCGAGGTCCTTGTCGCCGGTCGCGACCAGCGTGCGGATGCCGCGCCGCCACGCCTGCTCGGTCAGCGTGCCGATCACGTCGTCGGCCTCGACGCCCTCGACGTGCAGCAGCGGCCAGCCCATCGCGCGGACCATCTCGTGGATCGGCGCGATCTGGGTGCGCAGGTCGGCGGGCGTCTCGGCCCGGTTGGCCTTGTAGGCGTCGTACAGGTCGTCGCGGAAGGTGCGCCCCGGTGCGTCGAACACCACGGCGCCGTACCGTACGTCGCCCGCCAGTTTGCGGTTGGCACGCAGGTTCCGTAGCATCGAGACGACCCCCCTGATCGCGCCGGTGGGCTCCCCGGCGCGCGTGCGCAGGTCGGGCAGCGCGTGGAACGCGCGGTACAGGTAGCTCGACCCGTCCACCAGAAGAAGCGTTGGCTCAGACATGACGATCCGAAAGAAGGTGCCCCAGCTGCGGGCGATCGCGCAGCCCGAGCGCTCCACCGCGATCAAGGCGCGCGAGTCGTGGCACGTGCTGGGGATTATCTCCGAGTTCGTCGAGGCGACCGAGAAGCTCGCCGAGGTCCGGCCGGCGGTGTCGATCTTCGGGAGCGCACGGATCAAGGAAGGCCAGTTCTGGTACGGGCGGACGGTCGAGGTCGCGCGCCTGCTGTCGGACGCCGGCTTCGCGGTGATCTCGGGCGGCGGCCCGGGGATCATGGAGGCGGCCAACAGGGGCGCCTTCGAGGGCAAGTCGGCCTCGGTGGGCCTGAACATCCAGCTGCCCTTCGAGTCGAGCGGCAACCCCTACCAGGACATCTCGCTCACCTTCCGGCACTTCTTCGCGCGCAAGGTCGCCTTCGCCAAGTACGCGAGCGCGTTCATCGCGACGCCGGGCGGCTTCGGCACGCTCGACGAGCTGATGGAGGTGCTGACCCTGATCCAGACGAAGACGGGCCGCCGCATCCCGGTGATCCTGATGGGCACCGAATTCTGGAAGGGCCTGATCGACTGGATGCGGCACACGCTCGTCGGCGAGGGGATGATCTCGCCCGACGACATGAACCTGATCCGCGTGATCGACGAGCCGAATGAGGTCGTCGACGCGATCTTCGACTTCTACCAGGCCCGCGGGTTCTACGCGACGACGCAGGAACGCGAGACCAACCTGTACCTGTGAGCCGCCCGGGCGCGCCGCCCCGCGCGTGTCCGGGGGCGCTTGGCGGGGCGCGCCGGGTGCCGCTGCTAGAATCCCGCCTCCGGCCTTGTCCACCTCCTCGCCGACGTAGCGCTCCCGCCCGCCCATGGCCGTCTTCACCCCCGTCACGCGCGACCAGCTCGAAGGCTGGCTGGCCCGCTATCCGGTCGGGGCGCTGCGCGACTTCCGCGGCATCGCCGAGGGCATCGAGAACAGCAACTTCTTCGTCGATACCGAGGGCGGACGCTGGGTGCTCACGCTGTTCGAGCGGCTCGCCCCCGACCGGCTGCCGTTCCACCTCGACCTGATGCGCCACTTCGCCGCGCGAGGCGTGCCCTGCCCGGACCCGGTCGCCGACCGCGGCGGCGCGCTGTGGTCGCCGCTCGCCGGCCGGCCAGCGGCGCTGGTGACCCGGCTGCCCGGGCGCGGCGTGGAGCGTCCGGCGCTCGCGCACGCGGCGCCGGTCGGCGACCTGCTCGCGCGGATGCACCGGGCCGCGACCGACTTCCCGGGCCGCCAGCCGAATCCGCGCGGCCTCGACTGGTGGCTCGACGCGGCCGCGCGGCTCGCGTCGCTGCTGCCCGCGGCGCAGGCGCGCCTGCTCGCCGACGAGCTGGGCGCGCAGCGCGCCTGGGCCGCGAGCGACGCCGCCCGCGCGCTACCCTCGGGCGCGGTCCATGCCGACCTGTTCCGCGACAACGTGCTGTTCGACGGCGCGTCGATCGGCGGGGTCATCGACTTCTACTTCGCCGGCGTCGACACCTTCGTGTTCGACCTCGCGGTCACCTGCAACGACTGGTGCATCGACGACGCGACCGGCGCACTCGACGACGCGCGCGTCGGCGCGCTGGTGCGCGCATACCGGGCGCGCCGTCCACTCGCCGACGCCGAGTGCGCGGCCTGGCCGCTGGCGATGCGCGCGGCGGCGCTGCGCTTCTGGCTGTCTCGGCTCGACGACTGGCATCGGCCGCGCCCCGCCGAGCAGCTGACGCCGAAGGACCCGGCCGCGTTCGAGCGCATCCTGTCGGCGCGCCGCGCCGGCGTGCCGCCGTTGCCCCGCGCCGAAGGAGCCGCCGCATGCAGGTGACGCGCGCGCCCGCCCGGCTCGGCTGGCGCTGGGTGACCGAGGGCTTCACGCTGCTGCGCCGGCACCCGTTGGCGCTGCTCGGCATCACGGTGCTCTTCCTCTTCAGCGTGATGCTGCCCTCCGTGCTGCCGGTGATCGGCCAGTTCGCGCCGCTGATCCTCATGCCCGCGCTGTCGGTCGGCTACATGCAGGCCGTGCGCACTTCCGCTGCGGGCCGCATGCCGAGCCCCTGGACGCTCTACGACGGGCTGCGGGCCCAGAAGTGGCGTGGCGCGCGGCCGCTGCTCGCGCTCGGCGCGATCAACTGCCTGCTGACCGTGCTCGCCCTCGCCTGCTCGTCGGTCGCCGACGGCGGCACGCTGTTCCGGATCGCCACCGGCACGATCGCGGGCGACGACCCGGCGCTCGGCGAGCGCGAGCTCGCCTTCGCGGCGGTGATCTTCCTGCTGCTGTACACGCCGGTGCAGATGGCGATGTGGTACGCGCCGGTGTTCGTCGCGTGGCATCGCCTGCACCCGGTGAAGGCGCTGTTCTACAGCCTCGTCGGGGTCTGGCGGAACCGCTCGGCGTTCGCGGTCTACCTGTTCGGCTGGATCGCGGTCGCGATCGCGCTGTCGATCGCGCTGCAGCTCGCCAAGCCGCTGCTGCCCGGCAGCCTGCTGCCGCTGCTGCTGTCGCCGCTGTCGCTGGTGATGCTCGCGGCGCTCTACTGCTCGTTCTGGCCATCTTACCGCGACGTGGTCGAGGACGGACCGGAAGGCGGGCCGCCGCCGATCCCGCCGCCGGCCTCGGGGCTCTGAACCGCCGGGCGAGGCGTGACGTGGCCCGAGGCGGGCCGACCGACTAGACTGGGGCACCCTCACGGATGGGAAGGAGACCCCATGCACCGCCGCCCCCTGCTCGCGTGCGCGCTCGTCGCGCTCGCCTGCCTCGCCGCGACGCCGTCGACCGCCCAGGATGCGTGGCCCGCGAAGCCGATCCGCCTGATCGTCGACGGACCCGCCGGCGGCATCAACGACATCTGGGGCCGACGCTACGCCCAGCGGGTCGGCGAGGCGCTCGGCCAGCCGGTCGTCGTCGACAACCGCCCCGGCGCATCCGGCACGATCGCGGCCGAGGCGCTGGTCAAGGCCGCGCCCGACGGCTACACGCTGTTCTACGGCGGCATGAACCCGCTGGTCGCGTACCCCGGCGCCGGCGGCGCGATCCGCTACGACCCGGCGAAGGACGTCCAGCCGATCGCGCTGGGTACGATCGGCTATCCGCTTCTGATCGTCGGGTCCGGGTTCGGTGCGAAGGCGCTGAGCGACGTGGTCGCACGGGCGAAGGCACGCCCGGCCAACGACGAGCTCACCTGCGGCACCGGCGGCCACGCGTCGGTCGGGCACTTCGCGTGCTTCCAGATCGCGCGCGCCGCGGGGTTCAAGCTGCGGGCGGTCCACTACAAGGGCGGCTCGCTCGCGGCCGCCGACGCCGCGGCCGGGCAGATCCACCTGTCGTCCGGATTCTCCTCGGAGCTCGAGCCGCTCACCGCGCCGGGCCGTGCGATCGCGATCGGGCTGTTCGGGCCCAACCGGCTGCCGAAGTTCCCCGACACGCCGACGATGACGGAAGCCGGCTACCCGAACATCGACCTGCCGAGCTTCAGCGGCTTCTTCGCGCCGGCGGGCACGCCCGCGCCGATCGTCGCGAGGCTGAACGCCGAGTTCGTCCGGGCGATGCAGCGCCCGGAGATGACGCAGTGGATCCAGGGTGCCGGCGGCGTCTGGATGCCGATGTCGGTCGAGGAGTTCTCGGCGATGTACCGGCGCGAGCGCGAGAAGTGGAAGCGGATGTCGGACGAGAGCGGGATCCGCGTCGAGTCGCAGTGACCCGCCGCGGCACGGTCGCGGACGGCCTCAGGTCACTGCCTCGAGCTTCGCGATCGACAGCGCGAGCCACTTCACGCCCTGCCTGCCGAAGTTGACCTGCACCCGGGCATCGGTGCCGCTGCCCTCGATGTCCAGGATCACGCCCTCGCCGAACTTCGCGTGGGCGACCGTCTGGCCGACCCGCCACGGCAGGCCGCGGTCGAACTTCGAGGCGAGGCGCCGGTCGGCGGCCGAGACGCTGGGCGCGTCGCCGGGCCCGGAGCCGCGCCCGCCGCCCGACCACCCGGGCTCGCGCGCGCCGCCGCGGCCGGCGCCGTTCCAGCCGGCGTTCCAGCCCCCGCCGTCGTCCCAGCCGGCACGTGCGAGGCCGGTACGCGGCGTGAGCCACTTGATCGAGCCCTCGGGCAGCTCCTCGAGGAAGCGCGAACGCACGTTGTAGCGGGTCTGCCCGTGCAGCATCCGCGTCTGCGAGAACGACAGGTACAGTCGCTTGCGGGCGCGGGTGATCGCGACGTACATCAGCCGTCGCTCCTCCTCGAGCCCGTCGACTTCCTGGGCCGAGTTCTCGTGCGGGAACAGGCCTTCCTCCAGGCCGGTGATGAACACCGCGTCGAACTCCAGGCCCTTGGCGGCGTGGACGGTCATCAGCTGCAGCGAGTCGGTGCCCTCGGCCGCCTGGTTGTCGCCCGCCTCGAGCGACGCGTGCGCCAGGAACGACGCGAGCGGCGAGGCCTGCGGCGCGACGTCGGCGTCGACCACCACGCCGTCGGTGTCCGGGGGCGCGTCGAGCGCCGGGCCCGCCTGCGCGGCGGCGCCCGTCGACACGCCGACGTTGGCCGGCACGTCCTGCGCGACGCCCTGCTCGGACAGGAACGCAGCGGCCGCGTTCACCAGCTCGCGGAGGTTCTCGATGCGGTCCTGGCCTTCCTTCTCGGTCTGGTAGTGCGCGATCAGGCCGCTGCGCTCGACGACGTGCTCGACCGCCTCGGGCAGCGGCAGCGCCGCGGTCTCGGCGCGCAGCCGCCCGACCAGCGCGACGAACGCGCCGAGCTTGCCCGCGGCCGCGCCGCCCCGCATCGCGGCGACCGCCGCGTGCAGGCTCGCGCCCGCCGCGCGCGCCGCGTCCTGCACCTGCTCGACCGTACGCGTGCCGATGCCGCGCGCCGGGAAGTTGACGACCCGCAGGAACGCGGTGTCGTCGTCGGGGTTCGCCATCAGCCGCAGGTAGGCGAGCGCGTGCTTGACCTCCGCGCGCTCGAAGAAGCGCAGGCCGCCGTAGACGCGGTACGGGATGCCGGCCGAGAACAGCGCGTGCTCGAGCACCCGCGACTGCGCGTTCGAGCGGTACAGGATCGCGACGTCGCTGCGCAGCCAGCCCTCGCCGATCAGCCCCCGCACCTCCTCGATGAGCCACTGCGCCTCCTGGCCGTCGCTCGTGGCCTCGTACACGCGCACCGGCTCGCCGGCGCCGGCGTCGGTCCAGAGCTCCTTGCCGAGGCGGCTCGCGTTGCGGCGGATCAGGTGGTTCGCGCACTCGAGGATGTGCGCGTGCGAGCGGTAGTTCTGCTCGAGCTTGATCAGGTTCTCGACGCGGAACTCGCGCTCGAACGCCGCCATGTTGCCGACGTTCGCGCCGCGGAACGCGTAGATCGACTGGTCGTCGTCGCCGACCGCGAACACCGCGGTCTGCGGACCGGCGAGCATCTTGAGCCACGCGTACTGCAGGACGTTGGTGTCCTGGAACTCGTCGACCAGCACGTGCCGGAAGCGCGCCTGGTAGTGCGTGCGCAGCGGCAGGTTGCGCTCGAGCAGCTCGTAGGAGCGCAGCAGCAGCTCGGCGAAGTCGACCACGCCCTCGCGCTGGCACTGCTCGTCGTAGGCCGCGTAGAGCTCGACGAAGCGGCGGTTGTAGTCGTCGACGACCTCGACGTCCTTCGCGCGCAGCCCGTCCTCCTTGCAGCCGTTGATGAAGTGCATCAGGTTGCGCGGCGGGTACTTCTCGTCGTCGACGTTGCGCGCCTTGAGCAGCCGCTTGATCGCGGCGAGCTGGTCGGCCGAGTCGAGGATCTGGAAGGTCTGCGGCAATGCCGCGTCGCGGTGGTGCGCGCGCAGCAGCCGGTTGCACAGCCCGTGGAACGTACCGATCCACATGCCGCGCGGGTTGATCGGCAGCATCGCGGACAGGCGCGCGGTCATCTCGCGCGCGGCCTTGTTCGTGAAGGTCACCGCGAGAACCCCGGCGGGACTGACCTGGCCGGTCTGGATCAGCCACGCGATCCGCGTCGTCAGCACCCGGGTCTTGCCGCTGCCCGCGCCGGCGAGGATCAGCGCGTGCTGGTGCGGCAGGGTCACCGCGGCGAGTTGCCGCTCGTTGAGGTTCGCGAGTAGATTCGCCATCCCTGGATTCTACTTGCCCGGCACTGCCGAGCCCGCCCATGCACCCCCTCTTCGACCTCACCGGGCGCGTCGCCCTCGTCACCGGCTCGACCCGCGGCATCGGCCTGGCGCTCGCCCGCGCGCTCGCGTCGGCCGGCGCCCGCGTCGCGATCAACGGGCGCGACGCGGCGGCCGTCGTCGCCGTCGTCGCGCGGCTGCGCGCCGACGGCGTCGACGCGTCGCCCGCGCCGTTCGACGTCACCGACGAGGCGGCGATCGAGGCCGCGGTCGAGTCGCTCGAGCGCGACGTCGGACCGATCGGCATCCTCGTCAACAACAGCGGCATCACCGTCCGGCGCCCGCTCGAGGACTTCGAGACCGCCGACTGGGAGCGCGTGATCGGCACGAACCTCGGTGGCGCGTTCAAGGTCGGCCGTGCGGTCGCGCGGCGGATGATCCCGCGCGGCACGGGCAAGGTGATCAACGTGTGCTCGATCAACAGCGAACTCGCCCGCTACTCGATCACACCGTACGTGACCTCCAAGGGCGGGCTGAAGAACCTGACCAAGGGCATGGCGATCGACTGGGCGCGCCACGGCATCCAGGTCAACGGGATCGGGCCGGGCTACTTCGCGACCGACCTGACCGCGCCGCTGGTCGCCGACGCCGAATTCTCCGCATGGCTCGGCAAGCGCGTGCCCGCGGGCCGCTGGGGCGACGTGAAGGAGCTCGGCGGCACCGCGATCTTCCTGGCGTCGGCCGCGTCGGACTTCATGACCGGGCAGGTGCTGTACGTCGACGGCGGGCTCACGGCGAGCGTGTGAGCACCGCGCGTGCCGCGACGACCAGCAGCCCTGCCGCCAGCCCGTAGTGGATCCGCGGCGCCGACAGCAGCGTGACGACGAGGGTCGTGGCGCCGATCGCCATGTCCCAGCGCGACGCGCGCCAGCTCGAGGCGAGCTCCCGGGGCGTGATGAGGCCGACGACAGCCGAGACGATCAGCGCCGCCAGCACCGCGATCGGCAGGTGATGCAGCGCATCGGCCGCGAACACCAGCGCACCCGCGACGAGCGCCGCGCAGACGATCGACGACCATGCCGTGAGCGCACCCGCGCTGAGGTTCAGCGCCGAGCGTGAGAACGAGCCCGACACCGGGAACGACTGGAACACCCCGGCGGCGAGCTTCGCGAGTCCCTGGCCGAGCAGCTCCTGGTTCGCGTTCCACGACGTGCCGGTGCGCGCTGCGATCACCCTTGCGCTGGAGGTCACCTCCATGAAGCTGACGGCTGCGATCAGTGCCATCGCCGGCAGCAGCATCGCGACGGTCGCTGCGTCGATCGACGGCAGGGCGGGCACCGGCAGCCCCGCCGGCAGCTCGCCGACGACCGGCCCGATCCGCTCGTACCCGAACCACGCGCTCGCGGCGATCGCAACCACCGAGACCGCCAGCGCGCCGGGTGCGCGCGGCCACGCCTGCCGCACGACCAGGAGCACCACCAGCGCGACGACCCCGAACGCGGCGGTCGGCAGGACCGCCGAGGGCAGGCCGCGCACCAGGGCGGCGACCGCCTCCGGGAACGACGCGTGCGACGCCGCGCGCACGCCGAGCATCGCGGGCAGCTGCGACAGCGCGATGACCAGCGCCGCCGCATTGACGAAGCCGAGCATCAGCGACTCGGGGATCCGTTCGATCAGGCGCCCCAGCCGCGCGACGCCGGCGAGGCACTGCAGCAGCCCCGAGCCCAGCGCGAGCGCGATCGCGAGCGACGCGTACGCGGCGGACCCGGACGCGGCGAAAGGCGCGAGCGTCGCGCTGGTCAGCAGCGCGGTCAGCGCGACCGGTCCGGTGGAGAGCTGGGCCGACGAGCCGAACAGGGCCGCGACGATGGTCGGCACGAACGCGGCGTACAGGCCCAGGTAGGGCGGAAGTCCGGCGAGCTGCGCGTAGGCGAGCGCCTGCGGGATCGCGACCACCGCGACGGTCGTGCCGGCGACCAGGTCTGCGCGCCACTGCGCGCCGTCCGGCCGCGGCCACGCGAGGAACGGTGCGAGCCGCGGCCTCATCGGGCCGGTTCGCGTCGCCCGCCGCGCACGTTCTCGCGATACGCGCCGCCGGCGACGCCCGCCGCCCCGCTCATACCCGCGCCTGCCCGTCGTAGAGCCGCACCACGTGCTCGGCACGCGCGAAGAACAGCCAGCGCTCGACCGCGACGCCGGCCAGGAGCGCGACCGCGGCGACCCAGCGGCCCGCGGCCCCGGGGGCGAGCACCGCGACCGCGACCGGCACGCCGAGCGTCAGCGCGAACATCGCGAGGCGCAGCGTCGACGCCCGCTCGCGCGCGAGCCGGAATCCGAACTCGTTCGTGACGAACGTGGGGTTCACGTGGCCCGCATCCAGCAGCCGCACCCGCCCCTGCACGACACCCTTCGGCGCGGTCTCGGGTACCGCCAGCGCCTCGTTCAGCGTCGCGTGCACGCGCGCCGAGAACTTCGCGTCCCAGGCGAGCTTCACCAGCGCCGCCGCCACGACGGGCGCGAGCAGCAGCGCGGCCGGCGGCGGCGCACGCCCGTCGGACGCGAGGATCGCCGCCCACAGCAATCCGCCGCTCGCGAGCGCATAGGCGACGAAGCCGGCCACCGTGTGCCAGGTCCGCCACCGCGGCACGGTGCGCAGGCACGCGTAGATCATCGCGGTGCAGACGACGACCGAGAGCGCGAGCACGAGGGCCAGGAGCGCGGTCGTGCGCGCACGCGGATCGCCGCCGACGCTGAACACCAGGTGCACGGCCGCCAGCGGATAGAACGCCATGACGAGCACCGCCTCGCGCGACAGCCACGACGTGCGGAACCGCGTGAACGATCGCCAGGCGTTGCGCGGGTTCGCGAGGTGCCGGGTCGACGACAGCAGGCCGATCGTCAGCAGCGCGGCCGCCAGCGCGACCGCCGCCCAGAACGGCCACGCCGAGCCGTCGATCCGGTCGGCGAGTTGCCACGCGAGCACCCAGGCCGCGAGGCCCAGCCCCGCCCCGGAGGCGACGGTGAACGCGACCAGCGACAGGGCGGGCTTCATCGTGCGGGGGCGCTCACAGCCTGATCAGCCGGTTGACCATCGACGCGAGCCGCCGCTGCAGGGTGCCTCGCGGCGGCGCCTCGGCGGGCGGCGGCACCTCGGGCGCGACGCGCGGCGGCAGGTAGCGGTTGGTCGGGCGGTAGCCGAGCTTCTCCAGGAGCGGCGCGCCGTCGCGCTCGCGGACCATCGTCGACACCGCGGACGACGGGTCGTCGAAGTCGCCGAAGTGCCGTGCGTGTGCCGGGCACGCGAGCACGCAGGCCGGCTGGCGCTCGGCCTCGGGCAGCGCCCGGTCGTAGATCCGGTCGACGCACAGCGTGCACTTGCGCATCGTCCCGCTGGTCTCGTCGAGCTCGCGCGCGCCGTACGGGCAGGCCCACGCGCAGTAGTTGCAGCCCATGCACTTCTCGGCGTCGATCAGCACGATGCCGTCCTCGGCGCGCTTGTACGACGCGCCGGTCGGGCAGACGGTCACGCAGTCGGCGGTCTCGCAGTGCATGCACGACATCGGCACGTTCAGCGTGCGGCTCTCCGGATACTCGCCCGCCTCGTAGTGGCGGACCCGGTTGAACCAGACGCCGGAGGGCGTCGCCCCCTGCGGGTCGTAGTCGGGCGCGCCGCCGGCCATCAGGCTCGCGCCGTTCCACTCCTTGCATGCGGTCGCGCACGCGTGGCAGCCCACGCACGCGTCGATGTCGATCACCAGTCCCAGGCGGCTCATCCCCGTCCCTCTTCCCTGCTCTCGCCGCTCACGGCGCCTCGGCCTTCGTCACCCGCACCTTCAGGTCGTACCACGCCGCCTGCCCGGTGATCGGGTCGCTGTTGGTGAGGCTCGCCTCACCGGGTCGCGACGGCAGCGTCTCGCTGATCAGGTGGTTCAGCAGGAACCCGACGTTCGACTCGGCCGCCTCGGGCGACAGCCCCCAGGTGCCGGCCATCTTGCCGATCGCGTTCCAGGTCCACACCGTGTTGCGCTCGCAGCCTTCCATGGTCCGCAGCCGGCAGCGGATCCGGCGGTGCGCCCGCGCACCGTCCATCCGGGCGTTCGCCGGCGTGCCCGGCTGCGGCGCGACCGCCGCGTGCATCGAGTCGACCCAGACCCAGTCGCCGTCCGCGAGCCCGAGCTCGGCCGCGCGGCCGGCGTTCATGTGCAGCGCATTGTCGGCGACGATCTGGCGCAGCCACGCGTTCTGGCTGTCCCACGAGTGGTACATGGTCGCGGGGCGCTGCGTGATCGCGTGGAAGGGGAACGCGTCGGGCCCTTCGGCCTCGTCGGTCCGCGCGGTCTCGATCGGCGGGTACCAGAACGGCAGCGGGTCGAAGTAGGTCGCGAGCCGCTCGCGGTCTTCCGGCCGCTCCGGACGCGGGCCGGCGTAGAGCCCCTGCCCCGCGAGCCGGAACGTCTGCAGCGGCTCGCTGTAGAGCTGCATCGTGATCGGCTCCGCCTTTCCGACGAAGCCGGCCTTCGCGGCCGCGTCCAGGTAGTCGCGGTTCGCGAAGCGCATGTACTTCTGGGAGTCGGGCCAGTGGTGCGCGAAGAACGCCTTGTTCTCGACGTACGCATCCCATTGCTTCGGGTTCGGGGCGCCGACCAGCGACGCCTCGCCGTCGGCGCCGCGCCAGCCGGCGAGGAAGCCGATGCCGGGCGCGCGCTCGTAGCGCACGATGAAGTCGGCGTAGTCGGCGTACTTCGGCGCGCCGTCGACATCGACGAAGGCCGGGAACCCGAGCCGTCCCGCGAGGTCGACCAGCACGTCCTGCCACGGCCGCACGTCGCGGTCGGGCGGGAACAGCGGATGGCGGATCGCGTCGGCCGCGGCGTCGGGCTCCGAGATCGGCCGGTCGAGCAGCGAGATCGCGTCGTGGCGCTCGAAGTAGGTGGTATCCGGCAGCACCAGGTCGGCGTAGCGGACCGTCTCCGAGTCGAACGCGTCGGACACGACGACGAACGGGATCCGGTAGTCGCCCGCCTCGTCCTTCGCGACCAGCATCGCCTGCGTGCCGGTGGTGTTCATCGACGAGTTCCACGCCATGTTCGCCATGAACAGCATCAGCGTGTCGATCGGGTACGGATCGGCCTCGACCGCATTGCGGATCACCATGTGCATCAGCCCGTGGGCCGCGATCGGGCTCTCCCACGAATAGGCCTTGTCGATGCGCAGCGGACGGCCGTCGGCGTCGAGCGCGAGGTCCTCGGGCCGAGTCGGGAAGCCGAGCAGCGGGCGCGCGGCCGGCGTGTCCGGCGCGGCGAGGCGCGCCGCATCGTTCTCGGGCAGCTGCGGCGGCGGAACGGGCTTCGGGAACGGCGCGCGCGAGCGGAAGTTGCCCGGCCCGTCGAGCGCGCCGAGCAGCATCTGCACCAGGTGCAGCGCCCGGCAGGTCTGGAAACCGTTGCTGTGCGCCGAGACCCCGCGCATCGCGTACATCGCGACCGGGCGGCCGACCACCTTCTCGTGGCGCGTGCCCCACGCGTCGGTCCAGGCGATCGGCAGCTCGATCGCCTGCTCGAACGCCACCTGCGCCATCTCGAGCGCGATCCGCTCGATCTGCGCGGCCGGCACGCCGCACTGCTCCGCCACCGCCTCGGGCGCGTAGCCGGGCTCGAGCACGCGCGCGGCGGCGAGCGTCATCGAGGTGCGGACCCGCTCGCCGCCAGGCGCGACGAACTCGCCGAACAGCGCCGGCGAGACCCCCTTCGAGTACGGCGCCGGCGCGCCCGCCTGCTGGTCCCACAGCAGCGGCCGACCCTGCGCGTCGCGCAGGAACAGCCCGTCGCGCGAGGTGCCCGGCGCGTCGATCACCAGCCAGGGCGCGTTGGTGTAGCGGACGAGGAACTCCCAGTCGAACAGCTCGCGCGACATCAGCACGTGCGCGATCGCCATCGCGAGCAGCCCGTCGGTGCCGGGCCGGATCGGCACCCACTCGTCGGCGATCGACGAGTAGCCGGTGCGCACCGGGTTCACCGACACGAACTTGGCGCCGCGGCGCTTGAGCTTCTCCAGCCCGATCTTGATCGGGTTGCTCGCGTGATCCTCGGCGACGCCCCACATCACGAAGTACTTCGCGCGGTCCCAGTCCGGCGCGCCGAACTCCCAGAACGAGTAGCCGATCGAGTAGAGCCCCGCGGCCGCGACGTTGACCGAGCAGAAGCCGCCGTGCGCCGCCCAGTTCGGCGTGCCGAACTGCTGCGCCCACAGGCCGGTCAGCGCCTGCATCTGGTCGCGGCCGGTGAAGAACGCGAGCCGCCGCGGCTCGGTCGCGCGGATCCTCGCGAGCCGGCGCGCGAGCAGCGCGAGCGCCTCGTCCCAGGAGATCGGGTCGAAGACGCCCTCGCCGCGTTCGGTGCCCGGGCGGCGGACCATCGGGTGGCGAAGCTTCGCCGGCGAGAGCTGCTTCATGATCCCCGCGCTGCCCTTCGCGCAGATCACGCCCTGGTTGACCGGGTGCTCGGGGTTGCCCTGGATGAAGCGGATCGAGGTCTTCGGCGAGCCGCCGTCGGCCGAGGGGTCGTCCTGCAGCGTCACCTGGATGCCGCAGCGGCACGCGCACATGTAGCAGGTGGTGTAGGCGGTGCGCTGCCGCGTGCGGTCGTCGAAGCGCACCGGACGCTCGGCGGCGGGGGTCAGCGGCGTGCTGCGGAGATCGGCCATGGCGCAGGGAATCCTACGCGCTGTCATACTTCCGGAGAATCGGGTTATAACGAATTCCGGTATCGATATTCCTGATGAATCGCACCCCGACGCGCCGGCGCCGCGGCGCCCCCCGCCCCGCGCCGAAGCCAGCCACGGCCGTCGAGCCGTCGCCCGCGCGCTCGCGAGTGTCCCTGCGCCAGCTCGAGGCATTCTGCACGGTCGCGATGACCGGCACGGTATCGGGTGCGGCGCGACGGCTGGCCCGGACGCAGTCCGCGGTCAGCTCGGCGATCGGCGAGCTCGAGTCGGCGATCGGCGAGACGCTGTTCGAGCGGGCCGGCCGCGGGCTGCGCGCGACCGACGCCGCGCGCCGGCTGCTGCCGCGGGCCCTCGAGGTGGTCGAGCGTGCCGGCGAGCTGCCGGCGGTGGCCGCCGGCGTGCCGGGCGACGCGGAGCGGCTGCGCGTCGGCGCCTCGCGGACCAACGGGCCCTGCCTGATGCCCGGTCTGCTCGGTCGCTTCGCCGCGGCGCGCCCGCAGGCGACGGTGGACCTGGTGGTCGCGAACACCGCGGACCTGCTCGCACGGCTGCATCGGCTCGAGCTCGACCTCGCGTTCGTCGAAGGCGACGTCCCGGCACCGGGCCTCGCCCTCGACGCCTGGCAGCCGGACACGCTGTGCCTGCTCGCGCGCGCGGGGCACCCCCTCGCCGAGCGCTTCGGAACCGGCCGCCGGCCGCTCGGAGGCGCCGCGTACGCCCAGGCGCTCGCGCAGTCCCGCTGGGTGCTGCGCGAGGGCGGCTCCGGCACCCGCGAGACCTTCCTGCGCGCGCTCGCGCCGGTGATCGGCGCGCCGCGCGTCGCCGTCACCGTCGACGATCCGCCGGCGCTGCTGGCGCTGCTCGCCGAGGGCGACTGGATCGGCTGCACGAGCCGGCTGGCTGCGGCCGATTCGCTCGCCGCCGGGCGGCTCGTCGAGTTGCGCCCCCCCGGGGCCGAGACCGCCCGCGCCCTGGTCAGGCGCTTCTGGATCGTGCGCCGCCCGGACCGCTACCGCACCGCGGCGGTGGACGCGCTGCTCGCGCTGGCACTCGGCGCCCGGCGACACCCGGCGCGCTGACGATCGCCTCGCCCCGGGGCTGGCGACACGGCGGGCCCGCGGCCCCCGGTCCAGGATTGCACGGGATCGCACCGCGTCGTGCGCGCCGCAGGCGAAGGTGTCACCATCGAGGTCCCCTTGTCAGCTACCGCCGCCATGAACGACACCTCTCGCCGCGCCCTCCTGCAGTCAGCCGCCGCGCTCGGCGGCGCCTCGGTCCTCGGCGTGCCGCTCGCCGCGCTCGCGCAGCTCGCGCGCGGCGGCGTCGTCGTGATCGGCACGACCCAGCGCCCGCGCCACCTGAACCCCGCGGTCCAGTCCGGCATCGCGACGATGATGCCCGGCGCGCAGATCTTCTCGACGCCGATGGGCATCGACGAGAAGTGGCAGCCCGTGCCGATGCTCGCCGAGAGCTGGTCGGTCTCGGACGATGCCCGCAGCATCACGCTGAGCCTGCGGCGCGACGCTGTGTTCCACGACGGCCGGCCGATCACTTCGGAGGACGTCCAGTTCTCGGTCGAGGCGGTCCGCGACAACCATCCGTTCAAGTCGATGTTCGCGCCGGTCAATGCGGTCACGCTGCCCGACCGGCACACCGCGGTGATCCGGCTCGCCGAGCCGCACCCCGCGCTCGCGCTCGCGATGACGACGGTGTTCCTGCCGATCCTGCCGAAGCACGTCTACGGCGACGGCCAGCCGCTGCCCACGCACCCGCGCAACGCGACGAACGTGGTGGGCTCGGGCCCCTTCCGGGTCGTCGACTTCAAGCCGGGCGAGCACCTGATCATGGAGCGCTTCGACCGGTTCTTCGTCAAGGACCGGCCGCTGCTCGAGCGGCTCATCATCCGCGAGTACAAGGACCCGTCGAGCCTGCTGCTCGCGTTCGAGCGCGGCGAGGTCGACGTGAACCTCGCGCTCACCGATCCGCGCGACGTGGAGCGTGCCCGCAAGGTCGCGGGTGCGACGGTGGTGCCCGAGCTCGCCCGCGGCATCGGGGCGCTGATCTGGCTCGCGTTCAACACCAAGCACCCGCAGCTCCAGGACAAGCGGGTGCGGCAGGCGATCTCGTTCGCGATCGACCGGGAGTTCGTGACCAAAACCCTGTTCGCCGGCTTCCACAAGCGGGCGACCGGCCCGATCGGCAGCGCGAGCCCGATGTACTCCGCCGACGTCGAGCGCTACGACCTGAACCTCCAGAAGGCCTCGCAGCTGCTCGACGCGGCGGGCCTGAAGCCGGCCGCGAACGGGACCCGCGCGACACTGTCGCTCGACTTCTTCCCCGGATCGGCCGATGTCCGCACGACCGCCGAGTACCTCAAGCCGGCGCTCGCGAAGATCGGACTCGAGGTGCAGCTGCGCAACTCGCCCGACTTCCCGACCTGGGCCCGCCGCGTGTCCTCGTTCCAGTTCGACATGACGATGGACTCGGTGTGGAACTGGGGCGACCCGGTGATCGGCGTGCACCGCACCTACCTGTCGAGCAACATCCGCGAGGGCGTGATCTGGTCGAACACGCAGCAGTACTCGAATCCGAAGGTCGACGAGCTGCTCGCGGCGGCCGGGCGCGAGCGCGACGCCGCGAAGCGCAAGGCGCTGTACCGCGACTTCCAGCGGCTCGTCGTCGACGACTGCCCGATCGCGTTCCTCTACGAGCCGAACTTCGCCGTGGGCTTTCGCCGGATCGCCGATCCGAAGCCGAGCGTGTGGGGGATGATGGCGCCGCTGCACCAGATGGGGCTCGCGAAGGGCTGATCGGCCTCGCCGCGCGGCCGGACACGGCGCCGGCCCGCTCGCCGCGTCCGTGCGGGGGCCCGCGGCAGCCGCGGGTCAGCTGCCCTGCAGCAGCGCTGCGAATCGCGCGACGTCGACGTTCCCGCCGCTCAGGATCACGCCGACCCGCTTGCCGCGCACCGGGATCGCGCCCGAAAACACGGCCGCCGCCGCGAGCGCCCCGGTCGGCTCGACGACCAGCTTCATCCGCTCGGCGAAGAAGCGCATCGCGTCGACCAGCGCCGCGTCCGACGCGGTCGCGATCCCCGCCGCGCCGCGCCGCAGGATCGCGAAGGTCAGCTCGCCGAGATGCTGCGTCTGCGCGCCGTCGGCGATCGTCTTCGGCACGTCGATGTGCACGATCCGACCCTCGGCGAGCGAGCGCCGGCCGTCGTCGCCGGCCTCGGGCTCGACGCCCCAGACCGCGCAGCCGGGCGCGGCGGCCTCGGCGGCGAGCACGGTGCCCGCGGCGAGTCCGCCGCCGCCGAGGCAGGCGACCAGCACGTCGAGCGGGCCGGTCTCCTCGAGCAACTCGCGCGCGGCGGTCCCCTGCCCCGCGATCACGTCGCGGTGGTCGTACGGCGGGATCAGCGAGAGGCCGCGCTCGGCCGCGAGCCGCCGCCCGATCGCCTCTCGGTCGTCCGCGTACCGGTCGTAGAGCACGACCTCGCCGCCGTAGCCGCGCGTGGCCGCGAGCTTCGCCGCCGGCGCGTCCTGCGGCATCACGATCGTCGCCGGCACGCCGAGCAGCCTCGCCGCGTAGGCGATCGCCTGCGCGTGGTTGCCCGACGAGTAGGCGACGACGCCCGCGCGCCGCCGGTCCGCGGGCAGTGCGGCGATCGCGTTGTACGCGCCGCGGAACTTGAACGCGCCGCCGCGCTGCAGGTTCTCGCACTTGAAGAACAGCGTCGCGCCGGTCGCCGCGTCGGCGGTGCGCGAGGTCAGCACCGGCGTGCGGTGCGCGACCCCGGCGAGTCGCGCGGCGGCCGCGGCGACGTCGGTGGCGTCGGGGAGGTCGGATCGGTCCATCGGCCGATCGTACACGCCGCGCCCGAGGCAGGACGCCGTCCGCCGACGACGCGCGCGCGGGCCGGATCCGCACGCCCCGGGAATTCCGGAACGGGTCGTTCCGCCACGGTTCCGATCGCGGTAACGTCGCCGCGGACCGCCGCACCGATGTGGCGGCCGCCACACCGGGAGCCACGAGGATGCCGCACACCGTCGTCTATGCCGCACGCCGCATCCTGACGATGGATCCCGCGCGCCCCGAGGCGACCCACGTGGCGGTCCGCGACGGTCGCGTGCTCGGGGTCGGCACGCCCGAGACCCTGCGCGGCTGGGGTGCGTTCGACCTCGACGAGCGCTTCGCCGGCAAGGTGCTGCTGCCCGGCTTCGTCGAGGGCCACAGCCACGTGGGCGAAGGCACCTACTGGCGCTACGTCTACTGCGGCTACTTCGACCGCGTCGACCCCGACGGCCGGACCTGGGCCGGGCTGCGGTCGATCGAGGCGGTCGTCGAGCGCCTGCGCGAGGCGCACGCGGCGCTGCCCGACCCGACCACCCCGCTGTTCGGCTGGGCGCTCGACCCGCTGTTCTTCGGCGCGCGCCGGATGAGCCGCCAGGACCTCGATGCCGTCAGCACCACGAGGCCCATCGGCATCCTGCATGCGAGCGGCCACATCACCAACGCGAACACGGCGGCGCTCGCGGCGGCCGGCTACATGCGGACCGACCACGACCACCCCGGCATCCCGCTCGACGGCGAGCGCCTGCCGCAGGGCGAGCTGCGCGGGCCGGACACGATGATGCCGGTGCTGCTCAAGCTCGGCGTCGACCGCGCGGCGCTCTCGGGCGACGAGATCGGCATGCGCGCCTTCGCCCGGCTCGCCGTGCGCACCGGCACGACCACCGCGACCGACCTCGCCACGCCGATCCCCGACGACGCGGTCGACGCGCTGCTGCGCGTGACCGGCGAGGATGCGTTCCCGCTGCGCTTCGTGCCGGCGATGCACGTGCGCGGCTACGCGCCGAAGGACGCGGTCGAGCGCGCGCTCGCGCTGAAGGCGCGCTCGACGGACCGACTGCGCCTGGGTCGCGTGAAGGCCCATGCCGACGGCTCGATCCAGGGCTTCACCGCGCGGATGCGCTGGCCCGGCTACCACAACGGCGCGCCGCAGGGCCTGTGGTACATCGAACCCGAGACGCTGCGCGGGCTCTACGGGCTCGCGCTGCGCCACGGCGTGCAGGTGCACACGCACACCAACGGCGACGCCGCGATCGAGCTCGCGATCGAGACGATGCGCGACGCGCTGCGCGAGCACGCGGCGCCCGACCACCGCTTCGCGCTGCAGCACTGCCAGCTCGCCGACCGGGCGCAGCTGCGCCGGATGGCGACGCTCGGGATGTGCGCGAACTTCTTCGCGAACCACCACTGGTACTGGGGCGACGCGCACTACGCGCAGACCGTCGGCCCGGACCGCGCCGAGCGCATGAACCCGTGCCGCTCGGCCGAGGAGCTCGGCGTCGCGTGGACGATCCATTCCGACGCGCCGGTCACGCCGCTCGGGCCGCTGCACGTCGCCTGGTGCGCGGTCAACCGCCGCACCGCGTCGGGGCGCACGCTGGGTGAGTACGAGCGCATCGGCGTGGCCCAGGCCCTGCGCGCCATCACGCTCGGCGCCGCCCACACGCTGCACCTCGACGACGAGGTCGGCTCGATCGAGTGCGGCAAGCGCGCCGACTTCGCGGTGCTCGAGGACGATCCGCTCGGGGTCGCGCCGCAGGCGCTGAAGGACGTCCGCGTCTGGGGCACCGTGCACGGCGGTCGCGTGTTCCCGGCCGCTTCGGCCTGAGCCGGCGGTGCTGCCCGCGATCGTCGTCGGCGGCTGGCTCGGCGCCGGCAAGACCACGCTGGTGAACCGCGTGCTGCGCGCCGCGGGCGGGCGGCGCATCGCGGTGCTCGTCAACGACTTCGGCGACGTCGGCATTGACGCCGACCTGATCGTCTCGCGCGACGGGTCGGTGATGAACCTCGCGGGTGGCTGCGTGTGCTGCGCGGTCGGCAGCGACCTGCTCGAGGCGCTGGTCGCGCTGCCGGACCGCGAGCCGCCGTTCGACCTGGTGCTGCTCGAGACCAGCGGCGTCGCGCTGCCGGGCTCGGTCGCGCGCTCGGCGCGGCTCGCCCCGGGCGTCGCGGTCGACGGCACGGTCGTGCTGGTCGATGCGGAGACGGTGCGCGCGCGCGCCGACGACCGGCACGTCGGCGACACGGTCCGCCAGCAGCTCGCCGAGGCCGACCTGCTGGTGCTGAACAAGGTCGACCTGGTGCCGCACGAGGCGATGCCGGCACTGCGCGCGTGGCTGCGCGCTGCGGCGCCCCGGGCGGCGGTGATCGAGGCGGTCGAGTCGGCGGTGCCGCCGGAGGTGGTGC
>JADCHE010000075.1 GCA_020248665.1 Burkholderiales bacterium
GAGTACCCCTCCATGCAACCCGAAGCCCCATCCACCCTGACTTACGCGAAGCCCTACCGCTTCGCCAAGGACCCCGACCGTGCCCTCCGGGAACGCCTCGAAGTCGCCGAGCTACTCGACGCCCACCCGGATCCGAACGGCTACATCAAGGCACACCGCGAGGAGATCCTCGCCCTCGAACCCGTTCACGAAGCACGCGCCCTCGTCCGTCACCCCCGTCTGTATCGGTCGATCCCGGACATCCTCGCGAACACACGGAAGCCCTGCACGGTCGACGGGTGCGGACAACTTCGCTACTTCACGAAGACTTACTGCGCGAGGCACGGACGCCGGGACGATGCGTATGGGGATCCGGTGCGGACCTCGGTGCGAGTCTCGAAGGAGATCGAAAAGGAGATCCGTCGGTTCCTCGCGGCCAACGTCGAACACGCGGCGGTCGTCCAGTCTGCGGGCGCAGTGAATGCCTGGCTCCGTGATCCCTACGCGGGCTTGGGCAAGAAGAAGTCCACGAAGGCCCTCGACAAGTACTTTCGCCACGTCCGAACGGCGAACCTGAAGCCCTCGGACGTACTGGTCGCGATCACCGGTCGACTCGTTCACGCCCTGCGGCACGAAGTCGCGCAGGACCCGCTGTACCAGATCGATGGCTCATGGACCCGTTACGGAGCCACGGAGATCGGTAAGGCCCTGCTCGGGATCCTGCCCTACGGCAACGGCATCCTGCGCACAGGCTTCCTGAAGCGAAACATCGCCAAGGCAGTCCCTCCGCTCGTATGCATTGCGTGTCAGCGAATCGCGCAGGGCGTCGAGGCGGAACGCAAGGCCGAGAAGCTCGCCCTGAAAGCCCCGGAGAAGTGGACCGCGTTCACTTCACCGAGTCTCGGGGTGGCTCTCGACGAGGCCTTGGGAATCTCACCGTGACGACCTCGAAGAAGCCCTCCCCGTCTGTCCATGAGCTTCGCGAGAGGCTCCTCGCCCACGTCGATGAGTTCCTTTCGCTCCCGATCAGCGAACGGACCGCGACCGGCCTGAAGGCCTGCACGGACATCGTGGTCGCGATTGGCGAGGTCGTCGAGAAGCGGGCCGTCGATACGGCGCGTCGCTCGGTCTCTGTCTCGAAGCTCCCGTTCTCAGTCGATGAGGAAGGACGCGAGCTGCCCACCTCGTCCGGTCCCCGCATTCCCGGCATCGACCCGTAGCGGTCTTCGCTCCTGCCGCTCTCGGCGGCACTCCGTACCAACCATCCCCCGAGGACAGGTCCGCTCCCAAGCGGTCACCTGAGGCCCCTCATCGCTCTTTCGTTCATCAACCCCATCAAGGAACCCCAACCATGACCAACCCCACGAACCCCTACCGCCCCGAAGACCACGCCCAGATCGAGCAAGTGGGCGGGCTGACTCGCGTGTCCTTCGGCAGTCACCAAGTCGAACAGGACACTGCGACTGCCCGTGCCCTCGAAGCGGCCGGCGATGCTCAGCCCGTCTCGAAGCCTCAGATGGTCCACCAGACCTACTTCGACGTGGCTCGCCCGGACGATCCGATCCTCGCCACAGCAAGAACCCCGGATGGGGCACCGTCGACCCGCTTCGAGGACCGTGACACCGTGGTCGTCGAGGGGATCTCCATGCAGATCCGGTCGGCAATCCAGTACGGCTACCTTCGCCGCACCGCCACGGGGGAACTGACCTCGGGAAAGTGATGCAGGGCGAGTCGGTACCCCAAGGGGATCGGCCCGCCCGCGACGCCAAACAACCGGAGCCTTCCGAACAGCTGGAGTCCGAGCAGACGCCCGAGCCGGAACCCTTCACCTCGGCCGACGTTCTCCGTGAAGTACAGGCGGCCAACGCTGCCCTTGGGCCTCACGGATTGGAGCGCGTGGTTCAGGGAATCACTCGCGCCGCCCTCCAAGGCTCCGACGTGGACATCGAGTACCTCGCAGTCGAGTCTGGAGTGTCCGATGTCGAAGCGTTCTCGAAGCACGTTCACGCGGTATGGGACGCCCACGCGGACCAGCTGGAGGCCTACCTGGCTCGCGAAGTCCCCGGCGTGCCGGTCGAGGTCTTCGCTTCGATCGTCCAGAAGGCTGACCCGAACCGCTTCGCGAAGCTCGTCGAGAAACACCTGAGGACGCAGTCCCCGAAGGTATGGGCTGGCGAAGTGGCGAAGTTCAAGACCCTGACCGCGAAGCCGGCGGCCGTCTCGCAGGTTCGCGAGCAGACCGCCGAAGAGGCTCCCCGTCCTCGACAGTTGTCCGAGGGTGAGACGCAAGCGTTCCTCAGGGAAGCCATGGAGCGATTCAAGCGGGACAACATCCGACCCGCACGTCGGCGATGAGCAACTTCCGCCGGATTGACGGGGACGCCTTGATGGCTCTCCGCTCGCGGCTGGTCGCGACCCTCGGTGCCTTCATGGCCGAGCCGACCCGCCCTGCCCGCCTCGCAGAGCTTCGCAGCGAGGCCGTCGCGTATCACGCAGCGGTCCTCGCGGGGGCCGTGCCGCGTGAAGGGCGGTCCCCTGCGTCTCGACAGTCCCTGTTCGCCGAGATCCTGCGAGCCGAGCTTGCCCTCGTCCTCGCGGGTGATCCGCCCGACGTGCTGATCGAACAGGCAGACCGGTACGTCGAGGAGGCCCGTACAGGCTCCATCGAACCTCCTCGCCCTCCGCTGATGAGCATCTCCCGTCCCTTCGCCACCTTCAACCACCCACCGAAGGACTTCTCATGACTCCCACCGTCCAAGACGGCGACTCGCGGGCGCTCGCCCCGCTGCACGCTGCCATCGAATCTCTTCGCAGGCAGCCCCGGACCCACTACTCCCTCCGTCACTTCGAGGAGGTGCTGGTGCGCTACATCGACAAGAAGGACGGCACCGTTGATCTCGAAGCTGCCCGCGCAGTCCTGTGCGATGCCGTTCCGAGTACCGCGCTCCCTGCTGCGTTCTTGGAGGCCACGCGCGTGACCTTGAAGAAGCTCGGTATCCGCGCCCGTCAGCCGGCTGCGTTCGACGATGACCACAGCCCCACGTAAGCCCGTCCTTGCGTGGCCGTGCAGAGCGTGTGGCCACCTGTGTGACTTCGAGAGCTTCGGGGCTTCCGAAGCCGACCCGAACGTCCCCGCCGAGGTGTGCGGCGAGTGCCGCGAGATCGACCGCATGGGCACCGACAAGGCCCTACAAGCCTTCGCGGTCGATCAAGTCGGCCACCTCCTGCGGGCGTGGCAGCGGAACAGGTTGCCTCCGCCCCTGCGCTACCCCTTCGGTCGTGAGACTCGTGCCCCCTCGCCGATACCTGATGGGTTCGATCCGAAGCCGAAAGGGTGGAACACCACGAAGCGTACCTCCGCTACCTCAACCACAACCCGAAAGTCCCCCTCATGAACCTTCTCGTCTCCCGAGTGGCCTACGCCCCGACCGTCGAGTTCCCGCTCGGTGTCTTCACGGCCTGCGTGTGGCCGGCACTCGCCCCAATCGTTTCCTTCGTCGTCCCGCTCCGATGATCTCGCTCTCGAAGCTGTTTCGCCGTCCCCCGAAGCCTGTCGAACCCGATGGCGAGGTCGCCGGCCCGCCGGAACCCGCCGAAGAATCGCCGCTCATGCTCGATCCTTCTGAGCGGACCATCCTCCTGACCGTCGGAGAGGACCTCGCGGGCAAGACGCGGCTTCCCGTGCCTCAACTCCCGGACTCGGTGTACTGGGACCTGGCGGGCTTGCACGTCGTCACGCCAGAAGGCAGACGACGGTACGGCCACTTCAGGGTCATCCCATACGCGGACGTGCCTTCGGTCGATGTGAGCATGAAGGACGCATGCCCGCCGAAGGCCAACGAGTTCGTATGCTTCACATTCCGAAGGATTCCTGAAGGTGCGGTGTCGTTGGATGTGACGCGGCGGATCGATGTGCAGTAGCGGCCATGAGAGACCCCGCAGCGTTCCCCGCTGACCCCGTGCCGCTCGCGAAGGCCCGCACCACACTCGATCAGATCACCGATCCGGTCCTCGTCCGGTGCCTTCAGGCCCTCTACTCCGACAAGCTCCCGCGCGAACGACTGACCGAGTTCGACCTCGGCCGACTCGCTGGGCAGCAGGACGTGGTCGACCTCCTGTACGACATTGCGGCGCGTCAGTACGCGTCGATGATCAGCGCCGGCAGGAAGTAGCCGTCCACAGGTTCCCCGTTCCCCCCGCTGCGGCACCGCTCATGGTCGCAGCAGGGTTGGCCCTCCTCGTCCCTCGCCGGGATCAAGGGGGCCTCTTTTTCGTCGAGGGCTGAAGGGGTCCCGCATGGAGCCGCTCTGGGACGCTCGGGCCACGTCAGGTCATCCGAGGGGGCGGGAAGGCCGGCGAGCCGGACCCCTTCAAGGCGCGGCTTCGCACCGCTCAGGCCCCCGCCCACCTTCCGCGATCAGACGGACCCGATCCACCAATCTCGGCGGCCGATCTTCAGGTACAGGGACCAACGGCCGAGTTCGATGTGGAGGACGTTGGTGAGCTTAAGGGTGACGAGCATGGTGCGACGCTCCGTGCGGGTTGGGTGGAGTCGCGACCGTAGGGGTGCCGCTCGGGGCCGTCGAGGGGGTCAGTGTGGCTCGGAAGGCTTGACCCTTGCGCGGCCGGAAAATGATCCAAGAAGGCGGCCCCGCGTGACCGTGCGGTGACGAGCGGGACCCTTCCCCTCCCGCACCGGAGACGTTCCACTTCTTGCTTGCTCACGGACCGGCACCCTGCGCTACCGTGACGACTTCCACTCCGCCCGAGGTGCGCTCCATGACCTCCACGACTCCCGAGGACCCCTCGCCGGCCGGCACGGTCACCTTGCTCGACCGGCTCGTCGCGCTCGGATTCACCAACTCGGCTTTTCGGCGTCTCCACCACCTTCAACGGAAGGCAGGCATCACGGCGCACCGGTCCTACTGCATGGGGCTTGC
The DNA here is from genome assembly GCA_020248665.1 of Burkholderiales bacterium. GTDB lineage: Bacteria > Pseudomonadota > Gammaproteobacteria > Burkholderiales > Burkholderiaceae_E > UBA4615. The sequence goes on from JADCHE010000075.1 coordinate 4,920, forward strand.
GGAGCGCGGGGCCGAGTTCAGGACCCACACGAACATCGAAGTCCACCGGCGGCTCGAAGTCGTCCTTGGGGCCTACCTCGGCGGCGCGTTCAAATCGCGCTCGCCCGCGTTGTGGGAGGCCCTTGCAGGAGCGGCGGTCGTGGAAGTTCCGTTCGTGAGGGTCTGAGGCACATCCCGGCTGGCCTACTTCGCCTTGATCTTCGAGAGATCGACCGAAGGAAAACGCACGCGCTGCATGGCCTCATTGAGCGTAGACAGCGAAGGGCCGGTTCCGTAAGTGCCGCCCACGTTCGTCGGTGCGTGGCCCGTCAGACGGTCGTGGATCTCGATGGAGATGCTGGCGTCCCGGCAGGCGTCCTTGAAGGTGTGGCGGAACGAGTAGAACACGCGACGCTTGTCCGTGATGCCGACCGACATGCCTCGAAGATAGCGGCCGAACCACTTGCCGAAGTTCTTCGCACGATCCCCATCTGGCGTGGGAACGAGATCCGGAAAGAGGTACTGCTTGCCCTGCTTCTTCAGGCCATCCCGGTACTTCAGCAATCCCAGCGCGACCAAGTCCCCATGGACTGGCACTCGCCGCCGGGACGAGGCGGTCTTCATCGATTGACCATCTTCAAGGTCCCACAGCAGCAGGAACGGGACCCCGTCCTCCTCCTGCACATCCGCGACCTGAAGCTGGGCAAGCTCACCCGGCCGCGCTCCTGTGTACATCGAGAGGAGTGGGATCCAGAAGGCGGCCTCTCCGGCCCCTGCCTTGGGCCGCTCGCCCGTTGTATGGACTGGACCCGAGAAGATCGCCTGAAGGTGATCCCGCGTGAACGGGAGCCGCTCCTCCTTCTGTACCTTCGAGGCACCCACGACGACCTTCGCTGCCACGTTTGCGGGGACGATGTCGTTCCGCTCGGCATAGGACAGGATCGTCTTGATGAACGACAACCGCTTCTTGATCGACGCCGGGGCGAGCGGACGCTCCTTCCGGGCCAAGAGGGCGTCCTTGTAGGCAACGACGTCGGCCTTGGTCACATCGGTGATCCGCTTGGCACCGCCGGTCGCCTTCTCGAACTCCTTCAGGACCAAGCGGGCCTCGTCGGCGGTCTTGTTCTTCGGACGATGCTCGGCTGCCCATTTCTCCAGAACTGTGGCCATCGTCTCCCCGCTCACGACCCGCTTCGGCCGCTCGGTAGGCTTGGGCGTCGGGATGTCCTCGCCCTCGTCCCGCGCGTTCATCAGCCGGGTAGCTTCGAGGGCCAGCTTGGCGAACTCGCGGGCGACGGTACTGAACCCCTCGGAGCCGATCGGGATGTCGAAGTCGCGCCCGCGAAGCTGGTCGCCGAGCGCGTTGGCGATGCCGTCACCGACGATGCCGCGTGCGAGGACGTTCCGGGCCTCTGCTTCAAGCTCGGCAGCAAGCTTCCGGTGGGCCTCGAAGCCTTCGTCGTCGGCCAGCATCCCGCCGGCTCGGGCCTCCTCGTCCGCTCCAAGCATCCTCGACAGGATCTCGGAGGCCATGACCCGAACCTCTTCAGGCGGGACAGTGATCATCAGCCGCGTGCCGGTCTTGCGAACCCGGTCGAACTCGTCGTCCAAGTCGGCCCACCGACGCAGAGCTTCTCGGTAGGCCTCGGACTGGATGGGCGGGAGAGCGGACTCGATCTTCCCTGCCTTGGCCTCTGGGTAGGCCTTCAGGAGATCGGTGGGGATGCGACGCTGGAAGTAGTACGTCGTGCCGTGCTTCCGACGTGCGACGCGCACGCCCGCAGGCTTCTTCGCCATGTCTGCCATGCTCCGGATGGTAGCGACCGGAACGGCACGGAGACAGGGAATGTATCCGCGAAGTATCCGGACTGGCCGTCCGGGAACCCGCATGGATAGGGAATCTTCGGTGAATCAGTCACTTGGGTGTGACTGGCGTCCCGTAGGGGATTCGAACCCCTGTAACTACCGTGAAAGGGTAGTGTCCTAGGCCTCTAGACGAACGGGACGAGGCTTGATGCGGATGGTGCGACCGGATGCTGCGGGGTGCTGCTTCGTTCCGTTGGTGGAGGTAAGCGGGATCGAACCGCTGACCTCTTGCATGCCATGCAAGCGCTCTCCCAGCTGAGCTATACCCCCGACGAAGCCCACCATTATAGCGACGGGTCGGACGCCCTGCAAGTCGAGGCCGGGTGGGCCGAGGCGTGCAGCGAACGCCGAGCGTGTACTGTACTCGATTCCGCGACCGCTTCCGTGGCGCCGCCGCTGCCGGCCGTCAGCCCAGGCGCCCGCGCACCATCGCGATGTTGTGGCGTAGCGCGTAGAGCTCGTCGGCATACGACAGCGGCACGGTCACGCGCGCGACCCGCGCGTCGAGATCGTCGAGACGCGCGAGCAGCGCCGCGCGCGCGCCGGCCGCCGGCTGCGAGGCGACCTCGTCCTCGATCGCGCGCTGCTGCGCATGCCACTTGAACACCCGCGCCCTCACCCGGTACTCGTAGAGCGGCGGCACGATGCGCGACAGCGGCACGAGCACCGCGACGATCGCCACGAGCGCGAGCCACATCCGGTCCAGCAGGTTCGCGAGCCACCACGGCAGGTACCGCTGCAGGAACGGCGCGCCGTCGTCGTAGAAGCGGTTCGCCTCGGTCGCGACCGGCAGGTCAGCCTCGCGGCGCAACGGGAACTCGCCGCTGCGCCGGCACCAGCCGGGGCCGCCGTGGATGCGGTCGGCGGCCTGGATCATCAGCTGCACCAGCGCGGGATGCGTGCCGTCGCGCACGACGAGCGAGGTGGTGGTCGCCACCAGCGGGTGGTTGCGCGCGGGGATGTCGCGGTCGATCGCGACGATGCCGCGCGGCAGGGTCACCGGCGACAGGAACGGGAAGCGGCGCGCGTACGCCTCGGCCTGCGGGAAGTCGAGCAGGTTCACCCCAGGCGTCTGCAGCAGCATCTGCACGAGCGTGGACTCGGGTGCGGAGACGAACAACACGGCGTCGATGCGGTCGTCGAGCAGCGCCATCACCGCCTCGGTCTCGGGCAGGTCGAGCAGCGCAGCCGTGCGGAGTCGATGCGATTGGCCTCGAGCAGCCGCACCGCGCGGTCCTTGCGCGGGGCACGCTTGTGGAACGCCCAGACGGGCTCGTGGAACAGGGCACCGAGGTTTTCCAGGCCCTCGACGCCGCGCTCGTCGTCGGGCACGGCGCCGCCCTGCACGAAGCCGAACGACACCTCGCCGTCCTCCTTGCGCAGCGCCTCGAGGTTCTCGCTCGTGCCTCCGGTGCGCCGCAGCTCGAGCACGATGCCCTGCTTCGCGAGCGCAGCCCGGTACTGCTCGCCGAACGCGTCGAGCGCGCTTCGCTCGGGCCCGGTGACCATCACCGTGTGCCGCGGCGGCGCGGGCTGCAGCAGCTTGTCGGCGAGCACGAGCAGCGCAATCGCGAGGACGACGAACGGGCCGCCGGCCAGAACGGCCGCGCGGATCGACACGAACAGGCGTCGCAGGTGACGGCTCATGCGCGCGCCGGGTAGCAGACCGGCCGCGTGGTACGCTCGACAGACCATGTCCGCACGCCTGATCGACGGCAACGCGCTCGCGCGTTCCATCCGCGACGACGTCGCCAGACGCGTCGCCGCCCTCGCCGCCCGCCCGGCCTGCGCCGGCGGTCCCGTGGTCCCCGGCCTCGCGGTCGTGCTGGTCGGGGAGGACGCGGCCTCGGCGGTCTACGTCCGCAACAAGGTCAAGGACTGCGGCGAGGTCGGCATCGCGTCGACGCTCGACCGGCTGCCGGCCGACACCTCCGAGGCCACGCTGCTCGCGCGCATCGCCGAACTGAACGCGGACACGAAGGTGCACGGCATCCTGGTGCAGCTGCCGCTGCCGCAGCACATCGACGCGCACCGGGTCATCGAGGCGATCTCGCCCGCGAAGGACGCCGACGGCTTCCACGTCGGCAACGTCGGGCAGCTGGTCGTCGGCCGGCCGCTGTTCCGGCCCTGCACGCCGTACGGCGTGATGCGCATGCTCGAGCACGCGGGCACCCGGCTCGACGGCGCGGAGGCGGTGGTGATCGGCCGCAGCAACATCGTCGGCAAGCCGCAGGCGCTGATGCTGCTCGCCGCCGGCGCGACGGTCACGATCTGCCACAGCCGCACGAAGGACCTCGCCGCGCACACGCGCCGCGCCGACGTGCTGGTCGCAGCGGTCGGCCGCCCGAACCTGGTGACCGCCGACATGGTCAAGCCGGGCGCGACGGTGATCGACGTCGGCATGAACCGCGGCGCGGACGGCAAGCTCTGCGGCGACGTCGACTTCGCCGGCGTGCGCGAGGTCGCCGGCGCGATCACGCCGGTGCCGGGCGGCGTCGGCCCGATGACCCGCGCCATGCTGCTGGTCAACACGCTCGAGGCGGCGGAGCGCTCGGCGGGCTGAGCCGGCGCCCGCGGCGGCATGCCACCCCGCGACGTCCCGCGCACCGCCGACAGGCCGACCCCGGCCGCCGCCCCCGCCGGGCACCCCCGCCCGGTGTGCGGCCTTGAACGACGGGCGACAATGCCAACCTGCACACGACGCCCCACCGACGCACCGCCATGACCGACACCGCCCGCGCCTCCAATCCCCTGCTCGACTTCGGCGGCCTGCCCCGCTTCGCCGCGTTCGACCCCGCGCACGTCGCGCCCGCGATCGACGCGCTGCTCGGGCAGGCGTGCGCCGCGGTCGAGACGGCTGCGCAGCCCGACACGCCCGCGACCTGGGACGACTTCGTGCGCCCGCTCGAGGACGCGACCGAGCGGCTCGCTCGCGCCTGGGGCATGGTCGGCCACCTGAACGGCGTGGCCGACACGCCGGAGCTGCGCGCCGCCTACAACGAGACCCTGCCGAAGGTCACCGAGTTCTGGACGGCGCTCGGGCAGAACGAGGCGCTGTTCGCGAAGTACACGGTGCTTCGCGCGTCGGCCGCGTTCGAGCGGATGACCGTGCCGCAGAAGCGCATCGTCGAGCACGCGCTGCGCGACTTCCGACTGGGCGGCGCCGAGCTGGTGTCGCCCGCGCGCGAGCGCTACGCGGCGATCCAGGACCGGCAGGCCGCGCTGTCGCAGAAGTTCAGCGAGAACGTGCTCGCCGCGACCAAGGCGTTCACGCTCGACGTGACCGGCGAGGCGCGCCTCGCCGGCCTGCCCGACGACGCGAAGGCCGCGGCGCGCCAGGAGGCCGAGCGCGCGGGCGTCGCCGGCTGGCGCTTCACGCTGCAGTTCCCGTCCTACTTCCCGGTGATGCAGTACGCGCACGACCGCGCGCTGCGCGAGACGCTGTACCGCGCCTACGTGACCCGCGCCTCCGAGCTCGCCGCCGACCCGAAGCTCGACAACGGCCCGATCATCGACGAGACGCTGGCGCTGCGCGCCGAGGAGGCGAGGCTGCTCGGCTACGCGAGCTTCGCGGACGTGTCGCTGGTGCCGAAGATGGCCGAGTCGCCGAAGCAGGTGATCGACTTCCTGCGCGACCTCGCCGTGCGCGCGAAGCCCTCGGCGCAGCGCGACATGGCCGAGCTGCGCGCGTTCGCGAAGGACACCCTCGGCCTCGACCCGCTGCACGCCTGGGACATGGCCTTCGCGAGCGAGCGGCTGAAGGAAGCGCGCTATGCGTTCTCGGACAACGAGGTCAAGCAGTACTTCCAGCTGCCGCGCGTGCTCGACGGACTCTTCGGCCTGATCGAGCGGCTGTTCGAGGTGAAGCTCTCGCCCGACACCGCCGAGACCTGGCACCCGGAGGTCCGCTTCTTCCGCATCGAGCGCGCCGGTGCGCTGGTCGGCCAGTTCTACCTCGACATGTACGCCCGGCCGAGCAAGCGCCCGGGCGCCTGGATGGACGACGCGCGCGGTCGCAAGCGCGTGCCGGCCGGGCTGCAGACGCCGGTGGCCTACTTGACCTGCAACGTGCAGGCCCCGGTCGGCGACAAGCCCGCGCTGCTGTCGCACGACGACGTGATCACGCTGTTCCACGAGTTCGGGCACGGGCTGCACCACATGCTGACCCACGTCGACGAGCTCGGCGTCTCGGGGATCTCGGGCGTCGAATGGGACGCGGTCGAGCTGCCCAGCCAGTTCATGGAGAACTTCTGCTGGGAGTGGGACATCGTGCGCAGCATGACCGCGCACGTCGACAGCGGCGAGCCGCTGCCGCGCACGCTCTTCGAGCGGATGCTCGCCGCGAAGAACTTCCAGAGCGGCATGCAGACGCTGCGCCAGGTGGAGTTCGCGCTCTTCGACATGCGGCTGCACGCCGAGTCGGGCGACCTGGACCATGCCGCCGGCCGGACGGTGCAGGCGCTGCTCGACGAGGTGCGCGGCGAGGTGGCGGTCGTCGTACCGCCCGGCTTCAACCGCTTCCAGAACAGCTTCTCGCACATCTTCGCGGGCGGCTACGCGGCCGGCTACTACAGCTACAAGTGGGCCGAGGTGCTGTCGGCCGACTGCTACGCAGCGTTCGAGGAGGAAGGCGTCTTCAACGCGGCGACCGGACAACGCTTCCTCGCGGAGATCCTGTCCGTCGGCGGCAGCCGACCGGCCATCGACTCGTTCCGCGCGTTCAGGGGCCGGGACCCCAGCCTCGACGCGCTGCTGCGCCACAATGGGATGGTCCAGGAGATCACCCATGCGGACGTCTGAGCTCGCAGCCACCTTCCTTCTCTGCCTCGCCGCCGCGTCGCCCGCCGCCGCCCAGTACAAATGGGTGGACCCGGGCGGCCAGGTCCACTACAGCGACCAGCCGCCCCCGGCCGGCATGTCCGGCGTGGCGATCGGTGCACAGGCGCCGGCCGCCTCGAAGCGCGACGACGGCGGCGTGCCCGCCGCGCTGCGGGGTGCCGCGTCGAATTACCCGGTGGTGCTCTACACGACGCCCAACTGCGCGCCCTGCCAGCATGCGCGCGGCCACCTCTCCAAGCGCGGCATCCCGTTCGCCGAACGAACCGTGAACTCGCGCGCCGACGCCGAGGCGTACAAGAGCGCCGGCTTCTCCGACCACTCGTTCCCCGCGCTCACCGTCGGGCGCGAGCGCAGCGTCGGCTTCGAAGCCGGCGAGTGGGACCGGCTGCTCGACGCGGCCGGCTATCCGAAGACCTCGGTGCTGCCGCCCTCGTACCGGCAGCCGCCAGCCACCGGGCTCGCGGCAGCGAGCGCTGCGCGCGACGCAGAGCGCTCGAACGACGCGGGCGGCGCGGTGGAATCGGGCGACGCGGACGCGGTCGCCGCGGCCGCGCCGCGCGAGACCCCGCCCCGCCAGCGCCCGCCGGCGCAGCGTACCGAGCCCGAGGCGACCCGCAACTCGACGACCCTGCGCTTCTGAGCCGGCGGCGGATCGGCGCGCGGCGACTCGCCGGCGCCGCGCCCGGGCCGCCACGATGCGCGGCGCGGCAGGACCATGGTGCGTGCCGCGCCGCACGGCGTGCACGCCGATCGGGCATTGCCGTCGCGCGGCCGAGCGGGCGCTACCATCGCGCCCGCGCAACGGCGCGACGGAGACGAACGATGAAGTGGTTGCGGTGCCTCGACGGCGGCGAAGAGCGCTGGGCGATCCTGGACGGCGATGCGGCGGAGCTGGTGGACGGCTCGCCCTACGGCGCGCATGCGCGGACCGGTCGCCGCGTGCCGCTCGACGCGATCGAATGGCGCCCGCTGCCGCGGCCCTCGAAGATCCTCGCGCTGTGGAACAACTTCGGGGCCGCGGCCGCGAAGAACGGCTGGACGCGACCGGCCGAGCCGCTGTGGTTCCTGAAGGCGCCGAGCAGCCTGGCCGGCCACGGCGACACCATCCCGGTGCCCGGCGACGAGGTCGGCCGCGTCGCGTACGAGGGCGAGCTCGCGATCGTGATCGGCCGGCGCACCCGCGCGATCGACGCGCCGCAGGCGGCCGCTTACGTGCTCGGCTACAGCTGCGCGAACGACGTCACCGCGATCGAGTTGCTCAACCGGGATCCGTCGTTCCCGCAGTGGTCGCGGGCCAAGGGTTTCGACGGTTTCGGCGTGGTGGGGCCGGTGATCGAGACCGACTTCGACCCATCGGCCGCGTCGGTGCGCACGACGGTCGACGGCCGCATGCGCCAGGACTATCCGCTGTCGGACATGTTCTTCGCGCCGCACGAGCTGGTCGCGCGGCTGTCGCACGACGTGACGCTCGAGCCGGGCGACGTGATCCTGTGCGGCACCTCGGTCGGCGTGCTGCCGATGAAGCCGGGCACGCGCGTCGAGGTGACGATCGCGGGGATCGGGACGCTGGCGAACGTCTATGGCACGCCCGCGGCAGGCTGAGTCCCGCAGCTGGCGGCCCCGCCTGCGCCGCGGGCGGCTCAGGCCACCTGCACCGCGAGCCGGCCCTTCTGCGCGGAGAGCGTGCGCGTCAGCAGGCTCGCCATCGCGTAGACCGCGTCGATCGTCGGCGTCGGCGTGCCGGTGATGCGGCCGAGCTCGAGCACCGAACCGACCAGTGCCTCGAGCTCGATCGCGCGGCCGTGCTCGACGTCCTGCAGCATCGAGGTCTTGTGCGCGCCGACCGCCTCGGCGCCCGCGATGCGCTTGTCGAGCGACACCTTGAAGTCGACGCCGAGCTTCTCGCCGATCGCCTGCGCCTCGGTCATCATCGCCGCCGCGAGCGCACGCGTGGGCGCGAAACGGCAGATCTCCTCGAGCGTCGCATGCGTCAGCGCCGAGATCGGGTTGAAGCTCAGGTTGCCCCAGAGCTTGACCCAGATCTCGCTGCGGATGTCCTTCGACACCGGCGCCTTGAAGCCGGCGGCGATGAGCGCCTTCGACAGCCCGTCGATCCGCTCGCTGCGGCTTCCGTCGAGCTCGCCGAGCGTGAAGCGGTTGCCCTCGACGACCTTGATCACGCCGGGCGCGACCAGCTCGGAGGCCGGATAGACGACGCTGCCGATGATCCGCTCGGGCTCGATCTGCGCCGCGATGCGCCCGCCCGGGTCGACGCTCTCGAGCACGCGCCCCTCCCACGGTCCTGCGAGCCTGTGGAAGTACCACCACGGGATGCCGTTGATCAGCGTCACCACCATCGTGTGCGGGCCGAACAGCCCGCGCATCGCCGGCAGCAGGTCGATCACCTGATGCGCCTTCACCGCGAGCAGCACCGCGTCCTGAGGGCCCGCGTCCGACGGCACGGCCACCGCGCGCACGCCGCTCGCGTGGCGCTCGGTGCCGTCCTCCTCGATCAGCCGCAAGCCGTTGGCCGAGATGGCCTCGAGGTTGCGGTTGCGCGCGACGACGACCACCTCCTCGCCCGCGAGCGACAACCTCGCGCCGAGGTAGCCGCCGATGGCGCCCGCGCCGACCACGGCGATCTTCAACGCCCTTCTCCCACGCCGACCGGCCGGCCGCCCGAGCCGCCGCCACCGCCCAGCATCGCCTTCGCACGGCCCACCAGCGGCCACACGAGCATCACCAGCGCGAGCGTCGTCAGCGAGCCGACCAGAGGGTTCGACCAGAAGATGCCGATGCTGCCCTGGGACAGCAGCATCGCCTGGCGGAAGCTCGCCTCGGCCATGTCGCCGAGCACCAGCGCCAGCACCAGCGGGGCCAGAGGATACTTCAGCTTCTTGAACAGGTAGCCGACGACGCCGAAGACGAGCATCAGCACCACGTCGAACATCGAGCTGTGCACGGTGTAGGCGCCGATCGCGCAGATCACGATGATCACCGGCGCGATGACCGCGAACGGGATCCGCAGGATCGCGGCCCACCACGGCACGGTCGTCAGCACGATGATCAGGCCGACGATGTTGCCGAGGTACATCGAGGCGATCAGGCCCCAGACGAAGTCCTTCTGCTCGACGAACAGCATCGGGCCCGGCTGCAGGCCCCAGATCAGCAGGCCGCCGAGCAGCACCGCCGCGGTCGGCGAGCCGGGAATGCCGAGCGTCAGCATCGGCAGCAGCGCCGAGGTGCCGGCCGCGTGCGCGGCGGTCTCGGGCGCGACCACGCCCTCCATGCGGCCCTTGCCGAACTCCTCCGGGTGCTTCGACATCCGTCGCGCCATGCCGTAGCTCATGAACGAGGCGGGCGTCGCGCCCCCGGGCGTGATGCCCATCCAGCAGCCGATCGCGGTCGAGCGGATGAACAGGCGCCAGTGGGTGAAGAGCTCCTTCCAGGTCTGCAGCACCACCTTCAGCGTGATCTTCGCGCTCTTGCCCTTGAACGACAGGCCCTCCTCCATCGTCAGCAGGATCTCGCCGATGCCGAACAGGCCGATCACCGCGATCAGGAAGTCGAAGCCCTTGAGCAGCTCGGGCACGCCGTAGGTCATGCGCAGCGTGCCGGTCACCGTGTCCATGCCGACCGCGGCGAGGGCGAAGCCGAGCATCATCGCGGCGAGCGTCTTGGCCGGCGGCTCCTTGCTCATGCCGACGAAGCTGCAGAAGGTCAGCAGCTGGACGGCGAAGAACTCGGCCGGCCCGAACTTGAGGGCGAACTTCGCGAGCAGGCCCGCGGTGAAGGTGATCAGCACCACCGCGAACAGCGCGCCGATGAACGACGAGGTGAACGCCGCGGTGAGCGCCTGCGCAGCGCGACCCTGCTGCGCCATCGGGTGGCCGTCGAAGGTGGTCGCGACCGACCACGGCTCGCCGGGGATGTTGAACAGGATCGAGGTGATCGCCCCGCCGAAGAGCGCGCCCCAGTAGATGCACGACAGCATGATGATCGCCGATGTGGGGCTCATCGAGAACGTCAGCGGCAGCAGGATCGCGACGCCGTTGGCGCCGCCGAGGCCGGGCAGCACGCCGATCAGCACGCCGAGGACGATGCCGATCACCATGAACCCGATGTTCGGGAGGGTGAGCGCGACGGAGAAGCCGTTCGCGAGATCGAGGAGTTCCTGCATGACGGTCCCGCGGTCAGAAGCCGAGCATCGCCTCGAGCGGCCCCTTGGGGAGCGGCACGAGGAACCAGCGTTCGAAGACGAGGAAGGCGAGCAGCGGCACGCCGACGGCGACCGCCGCGGTACGCAGCACGCCGTACTTCCCGTGACGGAGCATGAACCACGCGATCAGGGCGATCGACGCGAGGTACAGTCCCACGAGCGCGATCGCGCCGACGTACAGCGTGATCGGCACCGCCATCGACATCACCTGGTGCAGCTGCTCGCGGTCGGCGAACTCGGCGCGGTCGGAGCGCCAGCGGCGCAGCTGCGACACGAGAATCCAGGTCGCGCTCGCGAAGAGCAGCACGCCGATGATGAACGGGAAGTAGCCCGAGCGCGGGCCGTCGTCGGCCCAGCCCACGCCGACGCGCAGGCTGTCGGTGATCACCAGCACGGCGAGGCCCTGCAGCACGACCGCGACCGCGGCCTCGGGCCAGCGGACGCGAACGGACTCTGACGGGTTCCCGGTGGGGTCGCTCATCTTGGGCTCCAAGGGGCGCGGGGGCGCCCCGTTTCGAGGAATGCGCGCGGGCGCGATCGCCCGCGCGACGGGAACGGCGTCACATCGCGATGAAGCCTGCTTCCTTCATCAGAACGCGGTGGAGCTGCTCGTTGCGGCCCAGCCAGTCGAAGAACTCCTGGCCCTTCATCGTGGTCTGCTTGAACGCGCCCTTGTCCATGAACTCCTTCCACTCGGGCAGCGCACGGACCTTGTCGAACAGGCCGTTGTAGTAGGCGACCTGCTCGGGCTTGACGCCGGGCGCCATGAAGATGCCGCGCAGCATCAGGTACTCGACGTCGATGCCCGCCGACTTGCAGGTCGGGATGTCGTTCCACGACTGCGTCGAGGTGAGCTTGTCCCTGTACGGCATGCGGTCCTTGTCGAACACGCAGAGCGGCCGCAGCTTGCCGGCGCGCCAGTGCGACTCGGCCTCGATCGGGTTGTTGACCGTCGCGTCGATGTGCTTGCCCACCAGCTGCACCGCGACGTCGCCGCCGCCCTTGAAGGGGACATAAGTCATCTTCTTGCCGCCGGCGGACTTCTCGAGCATCACCGAGATGATCTGGTCCTCCTGCTTCGAGCCGGTGCCCCCCATCTTGATGCTGTTGGGCGCGCCCGCCTTCAGCGCGTCGTGGAAGGCCTTCGCAGTCTTGTGCGGCGACTCCTCGTTGACCCACAGCACGAACTGGTCGAGCGCGAGCATCGTCACCGGGGTCAGGTCGCGCCAGTTGAACGGCACGCCGGTCGCAAGCGGCGTGGTGAACAGGTTCGACAGCGTGATGACGATCTTGTGCGGGTCGGCATTGGCCGACTTCATCGCGAGGAAGCCCTCGGCGCCGGCGCCGCCGGACTTGTTGACGACGACGATCGGCTGCTTGGCGAGGCTGTGCTTGGCGACGACGCCCTGGATGAAGCGCGCCATCTGGTCGGCACCACCACCGGTGCCGGCCGGGACGACGAACTCGATCGGCTTCGAGGGCTCCCAGCCCTGCGCACGGACGGCGGACGGCGACGCGGCGAGCAGGCCTGCGACGGCCACGAAAGCGGCGGCCGCCAGGGCGCCGGCGCGGCGGTGGAACGGTCGGGTCATGGTCATCGGAACTCCAGGAGAATGAAAGGTAGGGACCGGTGTCTCCCTGACACGTCGCTTCTGTTCGGCCGTCGGCGCCGGGCCCGCGGGCGGGCCCGCGCGCCTCAGGCCAGCCCGAGCTTCTGAGCGAGCCCGATGCGTTGCAGCTTGCCGGTGGCGCCCTTGGGGATCTCCTCGAGCAGCAGGATCCGCTTGGGCACCTTGAAGTCGGCCGCGCGCTTGCCGACGAAGTCCTGCAGCTCGCGCTCCGAGGCGGCCTGGCCCTCGCGCAGCACGACCGCGGCGGCGACTTCCTCTCCGAGCTTCGGATGCGGCATGCCGAAGCACACCACCTGCGCGACCGCCGGGTGGTCCATCAGGATCTCGTCGACCTCGCGCGGGCTCACCTTCTCGCCGCCGCGGTTGATGATCTCCTTCAGGCGACCGGTGATGCTCACGTACCCGTCGGGGTCCATCACGCCCTGGTCGCCGGTGCGGAACCAGCCGTCGACGAAGGCCTCGGCGTTCGCCTTCGGGTTGCTCTCGTAGCCGGCGGTGACGTTCGGGCCGCGGATCACGATCTCGCCGGTCTCGCCGCGCGCGAGCAGGCGGCCGTCCTCGGCCATGATCGCGATCTCGGGGCCGGCGGCGACACCGACCGTGCCCGGCTTGCGCACCGCGGGCGGCAGCGGGTTCGAGGCCATCTGGTGCGTCGCCTCGGTCATGCCGTACGACTCGACCAGCGGCGCGCCGAACACCTCCTCGAGCTCGCGGATCACTTGCGGCGGGATCGACGACGACGACGAGCGCAGGAAGCGCAGCGGGTTGCGCGCGATCACGTCGGTGTTCTTCGAGGCGCGCGACAGGATCGCCTGGTGCATCGTCGGCACCGCGGTGTACCAGGTGGGTTTCGCCTCGTCCATCCACGCGAAGAACTTCAGCGCGTTGAAGCCCGGCGTGCAGAACACCATCGAGCCGGCCGACAGCGGCGCGAGCACGCCGGCGATCAGTCCGTGGATGTGGAAGAGCGGCATGATGTTCAGACCGCGGTCGGCCGCGGTGAACTTCAGCGTGTTCCGGATGTGCGTCGCCGACGCGCACAGGTTGGCCTGCGACAGCGGGACGATCTTCGGGCGCGAGGTGGTGCCCGAGGTGTGCAGCACCATCGACACGTCGTCGGGCTGCGCGGCGCCGGGATGCGCGGCCGACTTCGGCCCGCCGCCGTCGCGGGCCTCGAGGCCGAACGTGCCGGCGGGCGCGTCGGCGGGCGCGAGCAGCTCGACGATGCGCACGCCGAGCTTCGCGGCGGCCTCGACCGCCGGGGACGTCGAGCCCTTGGCGACGATCAGCGCCGCGGCCTTCAGGTCGGACAGGTAGAACTCGAACTCCTCGGCCCGGTAGGCCGGATTCAGCGGGGCGCTGGTGACCGCGCACGCGCAGGCGACGAAGCAGGCGGCCATCTCCGGGCCGTTGTCGAGCACGATCGCAACGCGATCGTTGCGGCCGATCCCCAGGCCGTTCAGGCGCTCGCGCGTCGCGTCGACCAGCGTGCGCAGCTCGCCATGGGTCATCGCACGCCGTCCCGGCGCGCCGATCGCTGGGGCGTCGCCGGCGGCGTTGGACAGCAGGGTCGTCAGGGTCGCTTGCATCGGGGCCTCGAGAGTCGTTCCGGGAAAGCCGCGGAGGGTACTCCGCTCGCACCCCTCGCCGCGTGCAGGCAAGGCGATGGCTGGGCGCGGCATCCGGCCGGAGCCAGGCGGCGCGCCTGCCGGGGGGGCAGGGGGCGGTCGCCACCGGGGGTGGGAGGCGGCGACCGGGTCGCGACGCGCACCGGAGGTCGACCGGACGCATCACGGCCGGCGGGGGTGCGCCGGCTCAGGACGCGTTATACGCAGTCTTGTCCTGGACAAACAAGCGGATTCTGCGTCTGTTGCAGGCGGCGGTTGGACATTCCGCATCGTGCAAAGCACTGTGCCGTGATGCGGAATCCGTCACGTCATCCGAGCACCTCGAGCGCCCTGGCGGCGATCCGCTCGCCATGCTCCTGGACGAAATGCCCGCCCTCCTCGATCGGCCAGGGCGCCGGGCAGCCCCGGATCCGGGTGGCGAGCGCCGCCATGACCGCGGGCGAGAACACCGGGTCGCGGGCGCCGACGGCCATCAGCGAGCGGCCTTGCCACGCGTCGGACCAGAACGCCGCGGCGCATCGGGAGACCGCCGCGCCGTCATCGTCCGGCGAGCCCGGCACCATCTCCGGGAAGCGGCGCGTGGCCGCCCGATACTCGGCGGAAGGGAACGGCGCGTCGTAGGCCGCGCACTCGGCCTCGCTCAGGTGCGGGTTGCCGCGTGCGAAGAGGCGCGAGATCGCGAAGTCCGGCTTGTCGCGGCACATCGCGCGCCACTGCACGAAGCCCTCCGGCAACGGTGCGTCGCCGCCCGCCAGCACCGTGTTCATCACCAGCAGGCCGCGCCAGCGCTGCGGCGAGTCCATCGGCAGCGTGAGGCCCAGCAGCCCGCCCCAATCCTGCACCACCAGGTTGACGCGCTGCAGGTCCATGCGCTCCACCAGCTCGAGCAGTACCGCGCGGTGCCAGGAGAAGGTGTGCTGCGCATCGTGCAGCGGCTTGTCGCTGCGACCGAAGCCCGGCATGTCCGGTGCGACCACCCGGTGCCCCGCGGCGAGGAACACGGCGATCATCCGGCGGTACAGGTAGCTCCAGGCCGGGTTGCCGTGCAGGCACAGCCAGGTGACCGGCGCGTCGCGCGGGCCCTCGTCGATCACCGCCATCCGCAGGCCCCCGAGGCTCGGGAGGTCGTCGATCCAGCGCGGGATCCAGGCAAAACCGGGCAGCGACGCGAAGCGCGCGTCGGGCGTGCGGATGAAGGGGATCGGTGGGTTCAAGGCGGGGCTCCTGCTCGGTTCGTCGGGTCGGGCGTCACCGCGGCGCGGCGACTCGCCCGATCCTGCACCGCTCGATTCTGTACCGGTCGGTCCATAACGTCCAGCCGCTGGCGCGTGCCGGCGAGTTGCGGTAAACACCGTGCTCCCCAGTGCCCCCGGAGTCCCCGTTGAAGCTCGCCACCTGGAACGTCAACTCCCTGAAGGTCCGTCTGCCCCAGGTGCTCGACTGGCTCGCGGTCCACCCGGTGGACGCGCTGTGCCTGCAGGAGACCAAGCTCGTCGACGAGAAGTTCCCGGTCGCCGAGATCGAGGCGGCGGGCTATCGCGCGGTGTTCTCGGGCCAGCCCACCTACAACGGCGTCGCGATCCTGTGGCGCGCCGATCGCGGGTGGCAGGCGCAGGACCTCGTGATCGGCAACCCGCACTTCCCCGACGAGCAGAAGCGGCTGATCGCGGCGACGCTGGGCGGCGTGCGCCTGATCAGCGCCTACGTGCCGAACGGCCAGGCGGTGGGCAGCGACAAGTACGAGTACAAGTTGCGCTGGCTCGACGCGCTGTCGGTCTGGCTCGCCGAGGAACTCGCCGCCCGGCCGCGGATCGTCGTCGCGGGCGACTACAACATCGCGCCGGAAGACCGCGACGTGCACGACCCGGTCGCCTGGGCGGGCCAGGTGCTGTGCTCGGAGCCCGAGCGCGGGCGCTTCCAGGCGCTGCTCGCGCTCGGCTTCGCCGATGCATACCGCCTCTTCGAGCAGCCCGAGAAGACCTTCAGCTGGTGGGACTACCGCCAGCTCGGTTTCCAGAAGAATCGCGGGCTGCGGATCGACCACCTGCTGGTCAGCAGACCGCTCGCGGGCGGCGTCACGGCCTGCTCGATCGACCGCGCGCCGCGCAAGCTGCCGCAGCCGTCGGACCACGCGCCGGTGGTCGCCGAGCTCTCGGTCTGACCGGACGCGCCGAGCGGCGGCTCGGTCAGTCCTCTTCCAGCCCCAGATCCTGGATCTTGCGGGTGATGGTGTTGCGGCCGATGCCGAGCCGCAGCGCCGCGTCGATCCTGCGGCCGCGCGTATGGCGCAGCGCGGTCTTGATGATCGTCGACTCGAAGGTGCGGGTCAGCTGCTCCATCACGTCGGATGCGCTCTGCGGCTCGCCGCCGCGGGCCGACTGCGCGGCGAGGATCTGGGCGACCTCCGCCTCGAGCAGCGACGCCCAGCCGGGACGCGGCGGCGGCGGCGCAGCCGGCACGGCGCCGCCGCCCGGCATCGCACCCGCCCGCGCCCCGCCGTAGCCCGGGTCGACCGACCCGAAGGACGGCGGCGCGCCGAACGACGTCGCCGCGCCGGAGGGTGCGGGCACCGGCCGAGCGAGCTCCGCGTGGGCATCGCCTCTCACCGACGCGACCGGCGCCGGGGCGCCGGCGAACACGCCCCCCGGCGCTTCGATCGCGTGCGCGACCGCAGGCTGCGCCGCGGCCGCGAGCGCCGCGATCGAGGCCGCGTCGGGCGCCTGCGTCGCCGCGAGCACGTCGGGCGGCAGGTCCTTGGCCTCGATGGTCTGCGCCGGGGCCATCACCGTCAGCCAGTGGCACACGTTCTCGAGCTGGCGCACGTTGCCCGGCCAGGAGAACGACGCGAGCCGCGCGAGCGCCTCGTCCGACAGCCGCTTGGCCTCGACCCCGAGCTCGCGTGCCGAGCGCTGAATGAAGTGCCGCGCGAGCAGCGGCACGTCCTGCACGCGCTCGCGCAGCGGCGGCAGCCGCAGGCGGATGACGTTGAGGCGGTGGAACAGGTCCTCGCGGAACAAGCCCTGCCGCACCCGCTCCTCGAGGTTCTGGTGGGTCGCCGCGATCACGCGCACGTTCGCCTTGAGCGGCTGGTGGCCGCCGACGCGGTAGAAGTGGCCGTCGGACAGCACGCGCAGCAGCCGCGTCTGCAGTTCCGCGGGCATGTCGCCGATCTCGTCGAGGAACAGCGTGCCGCCCTCGGCCTGCTCGAAGCGCCCGCGCCGCATCTGCTGCGCACCGGTGAAGGCGCCGCGCTCGTGGCCGAAGAGCTCGCTCTCGAGCAGGTCGCGCGGGATGGCCGCGGTGTTCAGCGCGACGAAGGGCTGCGCACCGCGCGGCGAGTGCTTGTGCAGCGCGCGGGCGATCAGCTCCTTGCCGCTGCCCGACTCGCCGGTGATCATCACCGTGACGTTCGACTGCGAGAGCCGCCCGATCGCCCGGAACACCTCCTGCATTGCGGGCGCCTGGCCCATCATCTCCGGGGTCTCGAGGAGCGTCTCGTCGGCCGCCGCCTCGCGCTCGCTCTCGGCGACCGCGCGACGGATCAGTTCGATCGCCTTGGGCAGGTCGAAAGGCTTGGGCAGGTACTCGAACGCACCGCCCTGGAACGCGGACACCGCACTGTCCAGGTCCGAGAACGCGGTCATGATGATCACCGGCATGCCCGGCCGGCGCTGCTTGACCTGCTGCAGCAGCTCGATGCCGGATTCGCCCGGCATCCGGATGTCGGACACCAGCACGCGCGGCGAGTCGAGCTCGAGGGCGCTCAGGCAGTCGCGTGCGGTTCCGAAGACCCGGACGTCGAACCCCTCGCGGGACAGCGCCCGCTCGAGCACCCACCGAATCGACTGGTCATCGTCGACGATCCACACTGCGTCCATGCGTGCTGGCTTCCCCTGGCGGCCCGCCCCGGAGCCGCCCGCACGGGCGATGCTCAGGGCAACGGCAGCAGTATCCGGAAATCGGTCCGGCCCGGGCGACTGTCGCACTCGATGACCCCGCCGTGCTGCTGGACGAAGGTCTGCGCGAGCGTCAGCCCCAGGCCGCTACCGCCCTCGCGGCCCGATACCAGCGGATAGAAGATCCGATCGCGGATCTCGTCCGGGATACCGGGGCCGTCGTCGATCACATGCAAATCCAGTGCCAGGCGATAGCGCACCTTGTCGATGGTGACCTGCCGGGCGATCCGCGTCGTCAGCAGGATGCGCCCGCAGCCGTGCATCGCCTGCGCCGCGTTGCGCACGAGGTTGAGCACCGCCTGGATCAGCTGCTCCTTGTCGCCGCGGAAGTCGGGCAGGCTCGCGTCGTAGTCGCGCTCGACCGACAGGCCCTGGGGATACTCCGCGGTGACCACCGAGCGCACCCGCTCGAGCACCTCGTGGATGTTCACGTCGCCCACCAGCCTCGGGTGGCGGTGCGGCGCCAGCAGGCGGTCGACCAGCGTCTGCAGCCGGTCGGCCTCCTTGATGATCACCTGGGTGTACTCGCGCAGGCTCGAGCCGCCGACCTCGGACTCCAGCAGCTGCGCGGCCCCGCGGATGCCGCCCAGCGGGTTCTTGATCTCGTGCGCGAGGTTGCGCACCAGCTCGCGGTTCACTCGGACCGACTCGAGCATCCGCGACTCGCGGTCCATCCGGATCCGCTGGTCGATCTCGCGGAACTCCAGCAGCAGCGAGCCGAGGTCGCTCTCGAGGACGACCGCGACGCAGTGCACCGCGAGCGGATCGCGGCCGATCCGGTGCAGCTCGATGTCCTGGCGCTTCTGGCCGAACGCGTTGTTGCACGCCTCGGCGAGCAGGCCGTCGATGATCCCGCCGTTGGAGAACTGGCGCGCGAACGGCGCGCCCTCGAGCACCCGCTGCGGCAACTCGAAGAGCTGCTCGGCGGACTGGTTCAGGAAGACGGTGCGGCCCTGGTCGTCGAGCAGGACGACGGCGCAGGCGAGGAGATCGAGGCCGGCAAGGCGCGAGGCGGGGTCGCGGCGGCGCTCGGTGCCGTCGGGCAGCCGGGCAGTCGGCGTCAACGGAACGCCCCGCGGACGTCCGCGGCCGCGGACGGCTCGCGATGCAAGGTCAGTCCTTCAAGGCCGCCATCTCGCGGCGCAGCGACGAGACGGCGCTCTCGGAGCGCGCGATGTCGTCCTTCAGGCGCTGCACCCGGTCGAGGTAACGCTGGAAGTTGCGCTCGTCGCCCCGGCGCTCGGGCTCGCCGCCGTTGAACTCGGAGCGCAGCTCGGCGAGCCGCATCTCCTCCTTCTTCAGCTCGTCCTCGAGAATCTTGCGCCGCTCGGAGTCGCGCGTGCGCTGCGCGCCGGTGTCCACCCGGGGGAAGCTCGCCGGCGTGGGGTTCGCCGAGGCGCCCGCCGGCCGCGCGGTGCCGCCGCCGGCCGGTTGCGCCGGCTGCGCCGGCAGCTTCGGCGCCGGGATCGTGGTGAGGTTCGGCAGGTCGACCGCGCGGCACTTCGCGTCGCGGCCGCTCGCCGGGTTGTTGCTGTACTCGACGACGCCGTTGTTCTCGCAGCGGAAGATCTGCGCGGACGCGATGGCGGGCATCGCGGCGAGGAGCGCGCCGACGGCAAGAAAGAGGGGTCGAGACCGGGCCATGCAGCGAGTTTAAATGAAAAAGGGGACGGTTCCCCGTCCCCTCGTCGGCCCGGGATTCCCGTAGGGGAACCCGGTCCGCGCCCGATCGCGTCGCCGCG
Source organism: Burkholderiales bacterium (assembly GCA_020248665.1). Lineage (GTDB taxonomy): Bacteria > Pseudomonadota > Gammaproteobacteria > Burkholderiales > Burkholderiaceae_E > UBA4615. The sequence goes on from JADCHE010000075.1 coordinate 24,780, forward strand.
GTCAGAGCGAGTAGTACATGTCGAACTCGACCGGGTGCGTGGTCATCCGGAAGCGGGTCACCTCCTCCATCTTCAGCGAGATGTAGGCGTCGAGCATCGCGTCGCTGAACACGCCGCCGCGGGTCAGGAACTCGCGGTCCTTGTCCAGGTAGTCGAGCGCCATGTCGAGCGACGAGCACACGGTCGGGATCTTCGCATCCTCTTCCGGCGGCAGGTCGTACAGGTTCTTGTCGGCGGCCTCGCCCGGGTGGATCTTGTTCTGCACGCCGTCCAAGCCGGCCATCAGCATCGCCGAGAAGGCGAAGTACGGGTTCGCGGTCGGGTCCGGGAAGCGGACCTCGATCCGGCGGCCCTTCGGGTTCGACACGTACGGGATCCGGATCGACGCCGAGCGGTTGCGCGCCGAGTAGGCGAGCTTCACCGGGGCCTCGAAACCGGGGACCAGGCGCTTGTACGAGTTGGTGCCCGGGTTGGTGATCGCGTTCAGCGCGCGCGCGTGCTTGATGATGCCGCCGATGTAGTACAGCGCGAACTCGGACAGGCCGGCGTACTTGTCGCCGGCGAACAGGTTCGTGCCGTCCTTCCACACGGACTGGTGCACGTGCATGCCCGAGCCGTTGTCGCCGACGATCGGCTTCGGCATGAAGGTCGCGGTCTTGCCGTAGCTGTGCGCGACGTTCATCACGACGTACTTCAGGACCTGCGTCCAGTCCGCGCGCTGCACGAGCGTCGAGAACTTCGTGCCGATCTCGTTCTGGCCGGCGCCCGCCACCTCGTGGTGGTGGACCTCGACCGGCACGCCCATCTGCTCGAGGATCAGGCACATCTCCGAGCGCATGTCCTGGAACGAGTCGACCGGCGGGACCGGGAAGTAGCCGCCCTTGACCGCCGGGCGGTGGGCGAGGTTGCCGCCCTCGAATTCCTTGCCGGTCGACCAGGACGCCTCTTCCGAGTTGACCTTGACGAAGCAGCCGGACATGTCGACGTTCCAGGTCACCGAGTCGAAAATGAAGAACTCGGGCTCCGGACCGAAGAAGGCGGTGTCGCCCAGGCCGGTCGACTTCAGGTACGCCTCGGCGCGCTTGGCGAGCGAGCGCGGGTCGCGGTCGTAGCCCTTGCCGTCGGACGGCTCGACCACGTCGCAGGTCAGGATCAGCGTCGGCTCCTCGCGGAACGGGTCGATGTTCGCGGTGGCCGGGTCCGGCATCAGCAGCATGTCCGACGCCTCGATCCCCTTCCAGCCGGCGATCGACGAGCCGTCGAAGGCGTGGCCGTGGACGAACTTGTCCTCGTCGAAATGCGAGATGGGCACCGAGACGTGCTGCTCCTTGCCGCGGGTATCCGTGAAGCGGAAGTCAACGAACTTCACTTCGTTGTCCGCGATCTTCTTCATGACGTCCTTGGCAGATGCCATCGGTGCTTTCTCCTGGTGTGCGAAGGGGGCGTGTGAACGGGGCGAGGAAAAGACGCGCGATTGTGGGAGTTTTCCCTCGGGCCCGCAAATTAGCAGGAACCGTGCCATTTCGAGGCGCAGCGTGGCGGCAGGATGCCCCGGAATGGCGCCGGTTTCCGGGCGTCACCGGCAGCAGGCGACGTTCGAGCACCGTCGCGGGGCGCGCCACGACGGTGCGGGACGCCGAAATCGCCCCGTCTTGGGGCGTTCCCGGATCAGCTCGGCAGCACGTAGCCGGCGAAGCGCTCCCGCAGCCGTGCCTTCCAGAACTTCCCGGTCGACGTCCGCGGGATCGCGTCGACGAACTCGAAGGCATCCGGCAGCTGCCACTTCGCGAACGTCCCCGACAGGTGCGCCCGCAGCTCCTCGGCGGTGACCGTCGCCCCCGGCTTCGGCACCACGCAGGCGAGCGGCCGCTCGGCCCACTTCGGGTGGGCGACCGCGATGACCGCCGCCTCGGCGACCGCCGGGTGGCCCATGATCGCGTTCTCCAGGTCGACCGAGCTGATCCACTCGCCGCCCGACTTGATCAGGTCCTTGGTCCGGTCGGAGATCCGCAGGTAGCCGTGCGGGTCCATCGCGCCGACGTCGCCGGTGCGCAGCCAGCCGTCGCCGGTGAACTTCGAGGGGTCGAGGTCGACCGCGTGGTAGCCGCCGGTGATGAACGGCCCCCGCACCTGGACCTCGCCGACCGACTCGCCGTCCCAGGGCTGTTCGCCCTCGTCGCCGACGATCCGCATCTCGACCAGCGGCACCAGCACCCCGGCCATCGCGCGGCGGCGGAACCACTCGTCGGCGGTCTGCCGACCGACCAGCTCGGCCTTCTCGTAGAAGATCGTGCAGACCGGCGAGGTCTCGGTCATGCCCCAGCCCTGCTGGATCATCACCCCGTGCTTCGCGAACGCGCGGATCAGCGCCTCCGGGACCGCCGAGCCGCCGACCATGCTGCGCAGCCCCTTGGGCAGCGTCCAGCGCCCCGGATGCGCCTCGTACAGCTGGATCATCGACAGCCAGATCGTCGGCACGCCGAGGGAGAAGGTCGGCGGATCGACCTGCATCTGGTCGAGCAGGTCCTCGGGGTGCAGGTGCGGGCCGGGGAACACCAGCTTCGCGCCGAGCATCACCGCGCCGTACGGGATGCCCCAGCTGTTCGCATGGAACATCGGGGTGACCGGGAACACCGCGTCGCGGCCCGACAGGTTCCAGAGGTCCGGCAGCGACGCGGTCAGCGTGTGCAGGATCGTCGAGCGGTGCGAGTAGACGACGCCCTTCGGCCGGCCGGTGGTGCCGGACGTGTAGCACATCGCGACCGGGGCGTCCTCGCCGTGCGGGACGTAGTGCAGGTCGCGCACCGCCTCGTCGGGCACAGCGGCGAGCCACTGCTCGAAGTCCTCGAGCGGCGGCGCCGCGTCGCCGACCCCGGCGTCGGCCACCACCGGCGCACCGGAGAACGGGAACACGAACACCCGCTCGAAGCGGTGGTGCTTCGCGAACTGCCGGAAGAGCGGCAGCAGCACGTCGTCGACGACCAGGAACCGGTCCTGCGCGTGCCCGGCGATCCAGCCGATCTCGTCGGGCGCGAGCCGCAGGTTCAGCGTGTGCATCACGCCGCCGGCGGCCGGGATGCCGAAGTAGCACTCGAGGTGCGCGTGATGGTTCCAGCACAGCGTCGCGACGCGGTCGCCGGGCTTCAGGCCCGCGGCGAGCAGCGCGGCGGCGAGGCGGCGGGTGCGCGCGTGCCACTCGGCGTAGGTGTGCCGGCGGTACGACTTGTCGGGCAGCCGCGAGACGATCTCGCTCTCACCGAACATGCGGCCGGCGCGATCGAGCAGGTGGTTGAGCGACAGCGGCGTGCGCATCATCGTCGAATGCATGGTGCGGTCTCCTCGTGACGGGTCGGGCCGATCGTACCGCGGGCCGGGCCGCGGTCCGCAGGCCGCCCGCACGGCCGCGTTCCGCTCGCGCGGACTAGGCGAGGAAAAGCTGCTGCAGGTCGTTCAGGAAGCGCAGGCCGATGGGCGTCGGCCGGATCGTCGCCGGATCCGGGTCGAGCAGGCCGCGGCGCACCGCCTCGGCGATCGGCCGCGCGACCTCGGCGAGCGGCCGGCCGGTGCGCTCGGCGAACAGGCCCGCGGGCACGCCGTCGACCAGGCGCAGCGCGTTCAGCATGAACTCGAACGCCAGCTCGTCGGCCTCGAGCGTGCGGCGCGACTCGACCGCGTCGCCGGCGAGCGCGCCCTCCATGAAGCGGCGCGGATGCCGGAACCGCGCGGTGCGCTCGATGCGGTCGGGAAACGAGACCTTGCCGTGCGCGCCGGCGCCGACGCCGAGGTAGTCGCCGAAGGTCCAGTAGTTCAGGTTGTGGCGCGCTCGGTGCCCGGCTCGTGCGAAGGCCGACACCTCGTAGCGCGCGAGGCCCGCGGCGGCGGTCGCCTCGTCCACCGCCTGCTGCATGTCGGCCGACAGGTCGTCGTCGGGGAGGCCCTCGGGCGGCCGGCTCGCGAAGAGCGTGTTCGGCTCGAGCGTCAGGTGGTAGCACGACAGGTGCGGCGGCGCGAACGCCAGCGCCTGCGCGAGGTCGCCGCGCAGCATCGCGAGGTCCTGCCCGGGCAGCGCGTACATCAGGTCGAGGTTGAAGGTCGGGTAGTGCTCGGCCGCGACGCCGGCGGCCGCCAGCGCCTGCGCGCGGTCGTGCACGCGGCCGATGCGTGCGAGCAGCGCATCGTCGAAGCTCTGCACGCCGATCGACAGGCGCGTGATGCCCGCGTCGCGGAACGCGCGGAACTTCGCGGCCTCGAAGGTGCCGGGGTTGGCCTCGAGCGTGACCTCGGCGTCGGGCGTGAGCCGGTGCAGCATCCGGACGTCGGCGAGCAGCCGGTCGATCGACTCGGGCGAGAAGAGGCTCGGCGTGCCGCCGCCGATGAACACCGTCTGGATCGGCCGGCCCCAGACCGAGGGCAGCGTCGACTCCAGGTCGGCGCGCAGCGCGTCGAGGTAGCGCCCCTCGGGGATCTCGCCGTCCGCCTCGTGCGAGTTGAAGTCGCAGTACGGGCACTTGCGCAGGCACCACGGCAGGTGCACGTACAGCGACAGCGGCGGCAGCTGCGCGAGCGCGGTCGAGCGGCGCGACAGGCCGGCGAGCGGGACCGAGACGGAGGCCGCGCCGGCTGCCGACGCGCCTTCCCGCCCGGGATCGGGCACGATCGGGATCGTCGTCATGCGCGCGCCCGGCTCGGCACTCAGGCCGCGGTCACGGCCCGCAGCAGGCGTGCGTCGGCGAGCTTCGCGAGCAGCGCGCGCATCGCGATGCCGCGGTGGCTCGTGCGGTTCTTCGCCTCGGCGTCCATCTGCGCGACGGTCAGCCCGTGCTCGCGGACCAGGAAGTGCGGGTCGTAGCCGAAGCCGCCCTCGCCGCGCGGCTCGGCGACGATCTCGCCGTGCCACAACCCGTCGGCGATGACCGGCTGCGGATCGTCCGGCGAGCGCACCAGCACGAGGGCGCAGTAGTAGTAGGCCGAGCGGTCGGCGTGCGCCGCGAGCTCGCGGACCAGGCGCGCGTTGTTCGCGGCGTCGTCCTTCGGGCCGCCGTCGAGGTCGGCCGCGTAGCGGGCCGAGCGCACGCCGGGCGCGCCGCCGAGCGCGGGCACGCAGACCCCCGAGTCGTCGGCGATCGCCGGCAGCCCGGTCACGGCGCTGGCGTGGCGCGCCTTCACGAGCGCGTTCTCGACGAAGGTGCCGAAGGGCTCGTCGGCGTCGGACACGCCGAGCGCGCGCTGCGCGACCAGCTCGATGCCGGTCGGCGCGAGCAGCGCCTGCAGCTCGCTCAGCTTGCCCGCGTTGCCCGACGCGAGCACCACCCGGGACAACGGCTGCGCCACGGCGTTCAGGCGATCGAGCCGATCGCCTGGCGCTGCGCGATCGCGAGCCGACCGATGCCGGCGGCCGCGAGGTCGAGCAGCGCGTCGACCTGCGCGCGGCTGAACGGGCGGCCCTCGGCGGTGCCCTGCACCTCGACGATGCCGCCCGAGCCGGTCATCACGACGTTCATGTCGGTGTCGCAGCCGGAGTCCTCGGGGTAGTCGAGATCGAGCACCGGCCGGCCGCGCCAGAGGCCGACCGAGACGGCGGCGACCGAGTCCTGCAGCGGCGACTCGCCCGGCGCGAGGCCGGCGAGCAGGCCGCGCTCGCGCAGCCATTCCACCGCATCGTGCACCGCGACCCACGCGCCGGTGATCGCCGCGGTGCGCGTGCCACCGTCGGCCTGCAGCACGTCGCAGTCGACCTGGATCGTCCGCTCGCCGAGCCGGCCGAGGTCCACCACCGCGCGCAGGCTGCGGCCGATCAGCCGCTGGATCTCCTGCGTGCGCCCCGACTGCTTGCCGCGCGCGGCCTCGCGGTCGCCGCGGGTGTGCGTCGCGCGCGGCAGCATCCCGTACTCGGCGGTGAGCCAGCCCTGCCCCTTGCCGCGCAGGAACGGCGGCACCTTGTCCTCGACGCTCGCGGTGCAGAGCACCCGCGTGTCGCCGAACTCGACCAGTACCGAGCCCTCGGCGTGCCGCGTGAAGCCGCGAGACAGGCGCACGGGGCGCATCGCGTCGTCGGCGCGGCCGCTGGGGCGGGCGCTCGGCGTGTCATGGATCGGTGTCGTCAACTGCGTCCTCCGTGCGGGCCTTCGTTGGTGCGCTGGATCGCCCGCTGGATCTCGGCGATCTGCCGCTCGATCTCCTCGTCGGAGAGCGCGGGCTCGGCGGCCGCCTCGTCGAGCTGGCCGATCGAGATCGTGGTCGTCACCGCGCCGTCGGGCAGGTCGAGCGAGGACAGCGTCGGCACGTCGTCGTCGGCCGCGCCGCCTTCCCACTGCAGCGCGACCACCGTCGTGTTGTCCGCGGTGCGGCCGTTCGCCTCGACCGCGCGGCGCACCAGCTCGGGCACCTGCTGCGCGACCGGCGCCTGCGCGAACGCGGTTGCCAGGTTGCCCTCGGGCACGCCCGACCAGAAGCCGTCGGAGCACAGCACCAGCACGTCGCCGCGCTGCAGCCGAGCGCGCGAGGTGATCTCCACCGTCGGCTCGTACGGCGAGCCGAGGCAGTTCAGCACCTTGTTGCGCTCGGGGTGCGTCTCCTGCTCGTGCGCACCGATCAGGCCGAGCGAGACCATCGTCTGTACCTTCGAGTGGTCCCGCGTGCGCGACAGCACGCGCCCCTCGCGCAGCCAGTACAGCCGCGAGTCGCCGGCGTGCGCCCACCAGGCCGACTCGTCCTGCACGACGCAGGCGACCACCGTGGTCCGCGGCGCCTCGGGCAGCCGGTTCGTCTGCTGGTAGCGCAGCAGCTCGCGGTGCGAGGCGCGCAGCGACGCGTCCAGGAACTCGGCCGGGTCGGGAAGGCGCGGCTGCGCGAGCCGCTGGAACATGCCCGCGCAGGTCTGCAGCGTCAGCTGCGCGGCCACCTCGCCGCGCACGTGGCCGCCCATGCCGTCGGCGACCACCATCAGCAGCGACTCGCGCGAGAAGCAGTACCCCATCCGGTCCTGGTTGACCGCCCGCGCGCCGATCGCGGTGTCCTGGAAGATCGTGAAGCGCATCGCCTCGGGGCTCCGGTCAGGACGACGCCTTCTGCGTCGGCCACATCAGCGTCGATTCCTGCCGGATCGGCCGGCGCCTGCGCCCGCCGAGGGCATCGAGCCAGCGCGAAAGCCCTGCCGGCTGGGCCGGCGGCGGCGTGGGCGCTTCCGCGTGCGCCGGCTCGCGCAGCGCTCGCTGCAGCGCAAAGACGCTCTGCGGCCGCTCGAGCGGATTCTGCTTCAGGCACCAGTGGACGATGTCGACCAGCTGCTGCGAGTACTGCTTGACCGCCGCGCCGAGCGCCGCGTCGACCTTGTCGTGGGTGCCGCGCTGGTCGGCCGGCTGCGGCGGCGAGCCGATCATGCACGCGTACATGCTCGCGCCCGCGCCGTAGATGTCGGTCCAGGGCCCGAGCTGCTGGTTGCGCCGGTAGAGCTCCGGCGCCGCGAACCCCGGCGTGTACATCGGGAAGAGCTTCGGCGCGTCGAGCGTCAGCGTCTGGCGCGCCGCACCGAAGTCCAGCAGCATCGGCGAACCGTCGCGGCGCAGGTAGACGTTGGCAGGCTTCAGGTCAAGGTGCAGAAGCCGGTTCGCGTGGACCTCGCGCAGCCCGTTCGTCACCTGCGCGAAGATCTTGCGCACGTGCCGCTCGGGGATCACCTCGCGCCCCGGCTTGCCGCGGTAGCGCATGATCAGCTCCTGCAGGCTGCGGCCCTGCTCATAGGCCATCACCATGTAGACCGTGTCGTTCGCACGGAAGAAGTTCAGCACCCGCACGACGTTCGGATGGAGCACGCGCGCAAGCGCGCGCCCCTCCTCGAAGAAGCACTTCAGGCCGTTGCGGTAGGTCGTGAGGTGCTCGGACGAGACCGTCGGCACCAGCTCGCCGGGGCCCCGCTTGACCAGCGAACTCGGCAGGTACTCCTTCACCGCGACCGGCTGCCCGTCGGCGTCGTCGGCGAGATAGACGATGGAGAATCCGCCGCTCGCGATCTTCCTTACAATCCGATACCCGCCGACTTCGAGGCCTTCGGGCAGCGGGGCGTTGGTCTGGGTCCCCATGGAGGCAGGATTGTAATGAACTCGAAGGCCGCGGGCGTCCACAGCATGACCGGCTACGGGACCGTGACCCGCGACCACGAGCTCGGTCGGCTGACGATCGAGCTGCGATCGGTGAACTCGCGGTTCCTCGACCTGTCGTTCCGGCTGCCGGACGAGCTCCGTGCACTGGAACCCGTGGTGCGGGAGGCCGTCCAGTCCCGGGTGACGCGCGGCAAGGTCGACTGCCGTGCGGCGGTCCAGCTCCGCGCGGCGGCCCGGCCGGAGCTGGTGCTCAAGCCCGGTGCGCTCGACGCGCTGGCCGACGCGCAGATCCGCGTGCTCCAGCGGTTCCCGGGCGCGGCACCCTTGTCGGTCGCCGATGCCCTGCGGTTCCCCGGGGTCGTCGACGACCCGCAACCCGATCCCGCACAATGGGTCGGGGCGTTCCGGCCGCTGGTGGGTGCCGCGATCGACGAGCTGATCGCGAGCCGCGCCCGCGAGGGCGAGCGGCTTGCCGACGGGATCCGGCAGCGTGCGGCCGCGATGGCCTCGCTCGTCGCGGCGCTCAAGCCGCGCGCGCCGGAGCTGGTCGCCGAGTTCGGCCAGAAGCTGACCGAGCGGCTGCGCGAAGCCGCGACCGGCGCGCTGTCCGGCACGGCGGTGCCGCTCGACGAGGCGATGGCGCGGATCCGGCAGGAGGTGTCGGTCTACGGGATGCGGGTCGACGTCGCCGAGGAGCTGTCGCGCCTCGACATCCACGTCGCCGAGCTGCTGCGCATCGTCGGCGGCGGTGGGCAGGTCGGCAAGCGGCTGGACTTCCTGATGCAGGAACTCAACCGCGAGGCGAACACGCTCGGGTCGAAGGCGGCCGGCATGGAGGTCACGCAGGCGTCGGTGGAGCTGAAGCTGCTGATCGAGCAGGTCCGGGAGCAGGTGCAGAACATCGAGTGAGGGCTCACGGGTCTCTTGACACCCCCACGTGCGGCCGGAGAGTCCAGCGTCTACGCGGGCTTGGCGTTTCAGGACGTTGGACAGCGGCCCATCCCAGGATTCGTGTGTACGCAGGCGTGTCCCCACAAGGCCCACGGGCCGGCCGTGTGTAGACACGGCAAGAGGTGGCGATGGGAAAGCTGCCGGACGTGGCGATCCGGGCCGGGATCCGGTCCGGGGAACGATTCGAGGGCCGCTCCGAGGGCGACAGTCCCGTGCCGACCTGGCGAGAGAAGCGGACAGCGTCCAGCTGGCGACTGCGCTACCGCTTCGCCGGCAAGCCGCGGGGGAGGGAGATCGGGAGCTACTCGAGTCTCACCCTCGCCGCCGCACCCCAAGCCGCGAAGGCACTTCGCGCCTGGGTCGCTCTCGGCCGCGACGTGGCCGGTGAGAAGCAGGAGCGCACGTCCGCCGCCCTGGACCGCATCGAGGCCGCGCGCAGCGTCGCCACCGTCGGCCAGCTCGCCGACGAGTACTTCGAGCGCATGCTCGACGGCCGCTGGAAGCACCGGAACACCGTGGGCAGCCGCAGCCTGCAGAACGAGCTGACCGTGAAGCTGCTGTTGCCGCTGGCCGTGCGCAAGGGCGAGCTGATCGCCGCACGCTGGGAGGAGTTCGAGCTGGAGGTCGCCCCGCCGGTGTGGCACCTGCCCGGCATCCGCACCAAGACCGGCCAGCCGCTGGACATCCCGCCGCCGTCCATGGCGGTGGAGTGGCTGCTGAAGCTGAAGGAGCCGGCCTGCAACGCCGCGTACGTGCTGCCGGCGCGCAAGCTCCAAGCCCGCACGGTGCCGCACGTCTGCGAGTCGACGCTGGGCGTGGCGATGGGGAAGGTTGAATCATGGCCTGCCCCCCTTCACGGTGCACGACGTCCGCCGCACTGCCCGCACACACGTGGCCGCCCCGGGCGTGGAGCCGCACGTGGCCGAGGCGCTGCCTGAACCACAAACTCAAGGGCGTGGAAGGCGTCTACAACCGGCACGACGACTTCGAGGAGCGGCGACGGGCGCCGGAAGCGTGGGGCAGTCGCTGCTGAAGCTGGAACGCCAAGAACCGCTTCCCGAGAAGCCGGCCCCAGCGCACCAGCAGGCACCGCTGGCCTTGAAAGATTGGCAATCATTGATGGCCGACGGGATCATGTGCGCCATGAGCAGCACCACCATGAGCTTTGCCCTGCCGGAGGTCCTGCGCGAGTACGTCGACCAGCGGGTACGGTCCGGCCAATACGGCAACACCAGCGAGTACCTGCGTGAGCCGATTCGCCGGGACCAGGAGGAACAGGCCAAGAAGCGTCTACGGGAACTGATCGAAGAAGGGCTGAGCTCAGGCCCTGGCCGTGCCCCGGACACCCAAGTGGACAGCACAGTTGAAGAAGCAGGCGCTGGGCGACCTGCGCTGAAGCCCGCCCATCTTCGGCCCCGCGCCGAAGCAGACCTGATCGAAGCGGCACGGTGCCACGCCCAAGAAAGGGGCCTGGCCCTGGGAGAGCGGATGTTCGACGCTGCCATCGCAGCACTCGAACCGATCGAACGCATGCCCTCCATGGGTTCTCCGCGGCTGGGACAGATGGGCGAAATCCCGGACCTGCGATCCTGGCGAGTCGCGGGGTTCCCGATGCAGTGGCTTTGCTTCGAGGCACCCGATCATCTCGATGGCACGAGACGGACCCGGCCACGCGCCTTCGGGACCATTGGGATGTAGGTGAAGTCCAGCGCCCAGCCCTGGTTGGCGCGATCGATCCGCAGCCCGCGTAACAGAGGTGCGGGAACACCGGGCGGGCCGGATGCTTCCTGCTGGTGTTCGGCTTGCGGTAAAGCGCCTCGATGCGCATGCCCCGCACCAGCGTGCCCACGTGGCGCCGGTCGCCCCCGATTCTCGGTGTTCATCACGCCCCCGTCGATGGAGGTGCTGCGGCAGCGGCTCACCGCACGGGGCCAGGACGCGCCCCGGGGCATCGAGCGACGGATGCCAGCATGTGCGAGCGAGATCGCGCCTGCACCGACGCGATCGCCACTCGCGCTCACCGAGTGACTCGAGCGGTTCGTCGCGACCACCACGACGAAGCCCGAGGTGGGCATCCCGGCCGCACCGCGGTGCGGCCGAACACCTGTCGTATCGCGTGGGACGCCCCGCGGCCGGGCCCGGGCAGTTCGACGCGGCTGGAGCAGCGCAGGCTTCTCCCGGCGAGCTTGATCCAGGGAAAGAAGCCCGCGTTCGGTCCCCTTCGCCGGCGCCCGGTTGCGCTATCGTAGCGCTGGGCGCCATTCCGGTCGCACGCCCGCGACCACTGCCTGCGACGCTCCCCCATGATCGACCCGGACGCTGCCTCCGCCATCGACGACGTGCTGCGCCGCCACGGCGGGCAGCGCGACGCGCTGGTCCAGATCCTGCGCGAGGTGCAGGAGCGCACCCGCTGGCTGCCGCGTGCGGCGCTCGCCCGGATCGCCGGCGGCGTGGGCCTCACGCCAGCCGTGGTCGAGGGCGTCGCGAGCTTCTATCGCTTCCTGCACCTCGCGCCGGTCGGACGCTACCACCTGCTGTGGAGCGACAACCTCACCGACCGGATGCAGGGCAGCCGACTGCTCGCGAGCGAGCTGCGCCGATTGCTGGGCGCGCCGCGGGGCGTGCCGACCGCCGACGGGCTGGTCAGCATCGGCTATACCTCGTGCATCGGCCACGGGGACCAGGGCCCGACGGTGCTGGTCGACCACCGGCAGGTACTGACCCGAATGGACAGCCTTCGCGTCATCGAGCTCGCCGAACTGATCCGCGCGCGCGTGCCGGTCGACGACTGGCCGTCCGACTGGTTCCGGGTCGAGGACACGGTGCAGCGCGCGGACGTGCTGCTGGGATCCCCGCCGATGCGGGGGCAGGCGCTGCGCGCGACGCTCGCGCGCGGCGCTTCGGCGACGCTCGACGAGCTCGCGGCGTCGCGTCTGCGCGGGCGCGGCGGCGCCGGCTTCGACACCGCGGGCAAGTGGCGCATGTGCGCGCGCGCGCCGGTGCCGGCCGGCGGCAGCCGCGTCGTCGTCTGCAACGCTGACGAGGGCGAGCCCGGCACCTTCAAGGACCGCGTGCTGCTCGAGCGCGAGTTCGACGCGGCCGTCGAGGGCATGACGGTCGCCGCGCGCCTCCTCGACGCACGCCTCGGCTTCGTCTACCTGCGCGGCGAGTACCGCCGGATGCTCGAGGACCTGCTCGCTGTGCTCGAGCGGCGGCGCGCGCAGCGGCTCCTCGGCGCGCGCATCCTCGACGTCGACGGCTTCGACTTCGACGTCGCGATCCACGTCGGTGCGGGAGCCTACGTGTGCGGCGAAGAGAGCTCGCTGATCGAGTCGCTCGAGGGCAAGCGCGGCACACCGAGGATCCGCCCGCCGTTCCCGGTCGAATCCGGCTATCTCGGGCAGCCGACCGTCGTCAACAACGTCGAAACCTTCTGCGCGGCCGCGCGGATCGCCGAGAGCGGCGGCGCGTGGTGGGCCGGGCTCGGCACCGCCGCAAGCACCGGCACCAAGCTGGTGTCAGTCAGCGGGGACTGCGCGCGCCCGGGCATCTACGAGCATCCTTTCGGCGTGCCGATCAACCGGATCCTCGAGGAGTCCGGCGCGACGCGCACCCAGGCGGTGCAGGTGAGCGGCCCGTCGGGGTTGTGCCTCGCCGCGCACGAGTTCGGGCGCCGGCTGGCCTTCGAGGACGTGCCGACTTCGGGCGCGCTGATGGTGTTCGACGAGACGCGCGACATGTTCGAGACCGCGCGCGCGTTCGCACATTTCTTCGCGCACGAGAGCTGCGGGTTCTGCACGCCGTGCCGCGTCGGCACCGAGCTCGTCGTGCGGCGGATGGACAAGCTCGCCGACGGCCACGGCTCGGTGTTCGACGAGCGCGAGCTCCACGAGCTCGAGGCGCTGATGCACGGCACCACGCACTGCGGGCTCGGCGCGACCGCGACCAACGCGCTGCGCGACACGCTCGCGCGCTTCCGGCCCGCGTACGATCGGCGGCTGCAGGCGCCGTCATTCGTGCCGGGGTTCGACCTCGACGCCGAGCTCGCGCCGGCCCGCCGCGCGACCGGCCGCGACGACGCCGGCGCCCATCTGGAGCAGCGTGGATGAACCGCTTCGTGCTCGACGGTCTCGCGGTCCCGTTCGAGGACGGCGACACGCTGATGGCCGCCGCCGTGCGCGCGGGCCGCTACGTGCCCCATCTGTGCTGGCACCCGCGGCTCGGCCAGAGCGGCGCGTGCCGGCTGTGCACGGTACGCGTCGACGGACGGCTCGCCGCCGCGTGCACGACCCGCGCCGCGCCCGGGCAGGTCGTCGAGAACCGCACGGCCGAGCTCGACGGCAAGCGGCTGATGCTGCTGCAGATGCTGTTCGTCGAGGGCAACCACTTCTGCCCGAGCTGCGAGAAGAGCGGCGATTGCCTGCTGCAGGCCACCGCCTACGAGATGGGCATGACCGCTCCGCGCTTCGAGGAGTTCTACCCGAACCGCCCGGTCGACACCAGCCACCCACGCACCTGGCTCGACCTGAACCGCTGCATCCTGTGCAAGCTGTGCGTGCGTGCGAGTCACGAGGTCGACGGCAAGGACGTCTTCGCGATCGGCGGCCACGGCATCGGCACGCACCTGCTCGTCGACTCACCCACCGGACGGCTCGGCGACAGCGCGTTCGACGACACCGATTTCGCCGCGACCGTCTGCCCCGTCGGCGCCATCCTGCCGAAGCGCCGTGGCTTCGCGGTCCCGATCGGCGATCGGCGGTTCGACCGGGCTCCGGTGTCGGCGATGGCGGCCAGGTCCGAGGCCGGTCCGGAAGCGGCTCAGGAGGCTCCCGATGGACCCCGCTGAGCCCCCGGGCGTCGCCGGCGCGACGGCGCCCGCGCCGCGCCGGCTGCGCGTCGCGACGGTGTCGCTCGCCGGCTGCTTCGGCTGCCACATGTCGATGATGGACCTCGACGGGCGACTGTTCGAGCTGTTCGAGCGCATCGAGCTCGACCGCTCGCCGCTCACCGACCTCAAGCACTGCGGGCCGTGCGACGTCGGGCTCGTCGAGGGCGGACTGTGCAACGCCGAGAACGTCCACGTGCTGCGCGAGTTCCGCGCGCGCTGCCGCGTGCTGGTCGCGGTCGGCGCCTGCGCGATCAACGGGGGGCTGCCCGCGCAGCGCAACTCGCTCGACGTCGGCCGTCTCCTCGTCGAAGTCTACGGCGCCCGCCCCGGCCTCGCCCCCGGCAGCGGCGTGCCGGACGACCCCGAGCTGCCGCTGCCGCTCGCGCGCGTGCACCCGATCCACGAGGTCGTGCACGTCGACCACTTCCTGCCGGGTTGCCCACCGAGCGCCGACGCGATTTGGGCGTTCCTCGGCGCGCTGCTCGACGGCCGCGAGCCGCACCTGGGCCACGGACTGATCCGCTACGACTGATGGACGCCACGCCGACACCCGCCGAGCCCGCGCCGACGCTGCGTCGCGTCGCGATCGACCCGCTGTCGCGCGTCGAGGGGCACGGCAAGGTCACGTTGCTGCTCGACGAGCACGACCGCGTGCGTCAGGCCCGACTGCACATCGTCGAGTTCCGCGGCTTCGAGCGCTTCATCGTCGGCCGGCCGTACTGGGAGGTGCCGGTGATGGTGCAGCGGTTGTGCGGCATCTGCCCGGTCTCGCACCACCTTGCCGCGACCAAGGCGATCGAGGTCGCGCTGGGCGTGGCCGACGTGCCGCCTACCGCGCGCGCGGTGCGCCGGCTGATGCACTACGGCCAGATCCTGCAGTCGCACGCACTGCATTTCTTCCACCTGGCATCACCCGACCTGCTGTTCGGCTTCGACGAACCCGTCGGGCGGCGCAACATCGTCGGCGTCGCGGCTGCTCATCCGGAAATCGCCCGCCAGGGCGTGCTGCTGCGCAAGTACGGCCAGGAGGTGATCCGCGTGACCGCGGGCAAGCGCGTGCACGGCACCGGCTGCGTGCCGGGCGGCGTGAACCGGCACCCGACCCTCGAGGAGCGCGACGCGCTGCTCGGGCAGCTGCCGCAGGTGATCGACTGGTGCGAGCGGGCGGTCGAGCTGGCCGTGACCCTGCACGCGCAGGATCCGGCGTTCTACGACGGCTTCGGCGCGCTGCGCTCGAGCTGGATGTCGATCGTGCGCCCGGACGGTGCGCTCGACCTGTACGACGGCGTGCTGCGCGCCCGTGACGCCGACGGCCGCCTGCTGCTCGACGGCGAAGACGTGCAGGGCTACCTCGGCCTGATCGAGGAGGCGGTCGAGCCGTGGAGCTACATGAAGTTCCCGTACCTGCGCGCGCTCGGCCGCGACGCCGGCTGGTACCGGGTCGGGCCGCTCGCGCGGATGCACACCGCCGACCGCCTGCCGACGCCGCGCGCCGAAGCCCGGCGACAGGGGTTCCTCGTCGACGGCCCGGTGCACGCGACGCTCGGCTACCACCGCGCGCGGATGATCGAGATGCTGCACGCGGCCGAGATGATCGGCGAGCTGCTCGGCGACGAGGCGCTGGTCGGCGGCGCGCTGGTCGCACCGGTGCCGCCCGCGGCTCGCGGCGCGCGGCGCCAGGGCGTCGGCGTCATCGAGGCGCCTCGCGGCACGCTGATCCACGACTACGAGATCGGGGACGACGACCTGGTGACCCGCTGCAACCTGATCGTCAGCACGACGCACAACAACCACGCGATGAACGAGTCGGTCCGGGCCGTCGCCCACCGGTACTTCGACGGCCGGAGCGTCGACCCGGGCCTGCTGAACCGCATCGAGGTCGCGGTCCGCGCGTACGACCCGTGCCTGAGCTGCGCAACGCACGCGCTCGGCGCCATGCCGCTCCGGGTCGACGTGGTCGACGCCGGCGGCGCGTTCCGCGACGCGGTCGTGCGCCACGGCGACGGACGCCTCGAGCGGGTGGCGCGGTGAACCCCCTCGTGTCGACGACCGGGCTCTCGGCGTGCGCGCCGGCCGTCGCCCCGCTGCTGGTGCTGGCCGTCGGCAACCCCAGCCGAGGCGACGACGCGCTCGGGCCGATGCTGGTCGAGCGGCTGCGCGCGACCGACATCGAGCGCGACGGCGAGGTCGAGCTGATGACCGACTTCCAGCTGCAGGTCGAGCACGCGCTCGACCTCGACGGACGGCGCGCGGTACTGTTCGTCGACGCGGCGCTCCCCGGAGCGGGCGGCGCCGAAGGGCTACCCGAGGCGGGCGGCGGCGCGCGCATCGAGACGGCCGAGGCCGACGACCGGGTGCCGCCGGCGAGCCACGCGCTGCGGCCGCAGGCAGTGTTGCACGTGGCGCGGCGGGTCTGCGCCGCCGTGCCGCCGGCGTGGCTGCTCGCGATCGAAGGGGTGTCGTTCGAGCTCGGCGACGGGTTGAGCGACGTCGCCGAGCGCCGGCTCGACGAAGCGACACGGCTCGCGCTCGCGTGGCTGCGGGCGCAGCAGGCCCGGACCGGGGAGGCCGACGCGTGCACGAGCTGAGCCTCGCGGCCGAGGTGCTGCGCATCGTCGAGGACGCGGCCCGCGCCGACCCGTTCCGACGCGTGAGGACGCTGCGGCTGTCGGTACCGGCGCTGGCCGGCGTCGAGGTCGACGCGCTGCGCCTCGCGCTCGAGTCGGTGGCGCCGCGCACGCTGCTCGACGGCGCGCGGCTCGTCGTCGACGAGCCGCCCGGGGTCGCGCGGTGCCCCGACTGCGGCCGCGAGGTCGAGATCCCCGCGCGCGGGGTCGAGTGCCCGTGCTGCGGCGGCGTGCGGCTCGAGGTCACCGGCGGCACCGCGATGCGGGTCGTCGACCTCGAGGTCGAGTGACGATGCGACGAACGGAGGCGACGGCATGTGCGTGACCTGCGGCTGCGGCACGAGCGCGCGACACGACGACGACGCGGCGATGCGCGCGGACGCCGCGCGGACGATCCGGCTCGAAGCCGAGGTGCTCGGCGCGAACGACCGCGTCGCCGCGCGCAACCGCGCCCACTTCGCCGCGCACGGCGTGACCGCGCTGAACCTGGTGTCGAGCCCCGGCTCGGGCAAGACCACGCTGCTGGTCGAGACGATCGGGCGGCTGCGCCGGCGCGCCCCCGGCCTCGCGATCGCGGTGATCGAGGGCGACCAGCAGACCTCGAACGACGCCGAGCGGATCCGCGCGACCGGCGTGCCCGCGGTCCAGGTCAACACCGGCAAGGGCTGCCACCTCGACGCGACGATGGTCGAGCGGGCGTTCGCGCGGCTGCCGATCCACGCGGCGGCGCACGGGGACGGGCTCGGGCCGTCGCACGAGCATCGGGAGGCGCACGAGCACGCTGACGAGCACGAGCGCGGCGGCGGCCACGAGCACCGTGCGGAGCCCGACTCCGGCGCGGCGCACCCGCCCGGCGGCGCCCTCCTCTTCATCGAGAATGTCGGCAACCTCGTCTGCCCGGCCGCCTGGGACCTCGGCGAGGCTGCGAAGGTCGTCGTGCTGTCGGTCACCGAAGGCGACGACAAGCCGGCCAAGTACCCCGACATGTTCGCCGCCGCGTCGCTGATGGTCGTCAACAAGGTCGACCTGCTGCCGTACGTCGACTTCGACCTCGAGCGCTGCGTCGAGCTCGCGCGCCGCGCGAACCCTCGGATCGCCGTGCTGCGCGTGTCGGCGCGGACCGGAGACGGCCTCGACGCGTGGGTCGAGTGGCTGCTCGACCCGTCGCGGGCACCCGAGCCGGACGCCGCCACGGGCTCGGCCGACGCGCACGACCCGGTCGCGACCGAGGCCGCGCTGCGCCGCCGGATCGCCGAGCTCGAGGCGCGCCTCGCCGCAGCCGGCGGGGGAGGCTGACGCCGTGGACGCCTCCACCCGCCTGCCCCGCGCCGCGCCGGCCCGCGTGCTCGCCTGCGGCGCGTTCCTGAAGAACGCCGCCTGCCTGGTCGACGGCGATCGCGTCGCGTGGTCGCCGCAGCACGGCGACCTCGGCGAGGTCGCCGCCTGCGAGGCGCTCGGCCGCTCGGTCGAGGCGCTGCTCGCGCACGCGGGCGGGCGGATCGACGCGGTCGCGCACGACCTGCACCCCGACTTCCGCAGCACGCGCGTCGCGCTCGCGCTCGCCGGGCGGCTCGGCGTGCCGGCCGTCGCGGTCCAGCACCACCATGCGCACGTCGCGGCCGTGCAGGCCGAGCTAGGCATCGCCGCGCCCGTCGCCGGGATCGCGCTCGACGGCGTCGGCCTCGGCGACGACGGCCTCGCCTGGGGCGGCGAGCTGCTGCACGTCGACGGCGGCACCGCCGCACACCGGTGGCGGCGGCTCGACCACCTGCGCCCGATCCGCCTGCCCGGCGGCGACCGCGCCGCGATCGAGCCGTGGCGGCTCGCCGCCGCGGTGCTGCACTCGGTCGGCCGCGGGCCCGAGATCTCCACGCGCTTCGCGCCGGCGGTCGGCGCCGAGGCCGCACGCACAGTCGCGGCGCTGCTCGAGCACGACCTGCGTTGCCCGCCGACGACCGCCGCCGGCCGCTGGTTCGACGCCGCCGCGGGCGCGCTCGGGCTGTGCATGCGCCAGCACGCCGAGGCGCAGGCGGCGATCGCGCTCGAGGCGCGAGCCCGCGCGGCGCTGCTCGCCGAGCCGGACCTCGAGGCGCCCGCCTGCGGCCTCGACCTGACCGCGACCGTCGCCGCGCTGCTCGACGTCGACCGGACCGACACCGACGCGGTCGCGCGCGGCGCGGCGCGCTTCCACCTCGCGCTCGCCGACGGGCTCGCCGACGCGGCGATCCGCGCCGCCTGCGCGCACGGCCTCGGCGACGTGGTGCTGGGAGGCGGCTGCTTCGCGAATCGCGTGCTGCTCGAGCGGCTGTCGGGCACGCTGCGCGGCGCGGGACTGCGCGTGCACGCCGTGCCGGCGCCGCGCTGCGGCGACGCGGGCATCGCGCTCGGCCAGGCGTGGGTCGCCGCGTGCGCGGTCGCCTCCGGCATCGCGCGCGCCGCCGAAGCAGCCTGACCATGTGCCTCGCCCTCCCCGCCCGCGTCGTCGAGCTGCTCGACGCCGAGCGCGCGATCGTCGAGCTCGGCGGCGTGCGCCGCACCGTGTCGGTCGCGCTGACGCCCGAGGCCCGGGTCGGCGACCACGTGATCGTGCACGTCGGCTTCGCGATCGGGGTGCTCGACCCCGACGAGGCCGAGCGTACCCTCGCGCTGTTCGCCGCGGGACCGGACGCCGACGGAGGGCCCCGATGAGGTACGTCGACGCGTTCCGCGACGGCGCCCTCGCCGCGCGGCTCGCCGCCCGCATCGCGGCCGACGCGGCTCCGGCGCGCACCTACCGCTTCATGGAGTTCTGCGGCGGCCACACGCACGCGATCGCGCGCCACGGCATCGTCGACCTGCTGCCGCCGAACGTCCGGATGATCCACGGACCCGGCTGCCCGGTCTGCGTGCTGCCGATCGGCCGCGTCGACCAGGCGATCCGCGTCGCGCTCGAACACGGCGCGACGCTGTGCACCTACGGCGACACGATGCGCGTGCCGGCGTCCGACGGCCTGTCGCTGATGCGCGCGAAGGCGTGCGGCGGCGACGTCCGGATGGTGTACTCGGCGGCCGACGCGCTCGCGCTCGCGCGCGCCGAGCCCGCGCGACAGGTCGTGTTCCTCGCGATCGGCTTCGAGACGACGACCCCGCCGACCGCGCTCGTGCTCCGCGAGGCCGCCCGCGACCGCCTCGCCAACTTCTCGGTGCTGTGCAACCACGTGCTGACGCCGGCGGCGATCGCGCACCTGGTCGACGCGCCCGAGGCGCGGCGCCTCGGGGACGTGCCGATCGACGGCTTCGTCGGGCCCGCGCACGTCAGCATCGTGATCGGCACGCGCCCGTACGAGCGCTTCGCGATCGCGTCGCGCAAGCCGGTCGTCGTCGCGGGCTTCGAGCCGCTCGACGTGATGCAGTCGATCGCGATGCTCGTGCGGCAGGTGAACGAGGGCCGCGCCGAGGTCGAGAACGAGTTCACCCGCGCGGTGACGCGCGACGGCAACCTCGCCGCGCAGCGCGTCGTCGCCGACGTGTTCGAGCGGCGCGAGCGCTTCGAGTGGCGCGGCCTGGGCACCGTGCCCGACAGCGCGCTGCGGATCCGCCCCGAGTACGCGGCCTTCGACGCCGAGCGCCGCTTCGACCTCGCCGACGTGCCGGTGCCCGACCATCCGAAGTGCGAGTGCGGGACGATCCTGCGCGGCGCGAAGACGCCGACCGACTGCCGGCTGTTCGGCACCGCGTGCACCCCCGAGACGCCGCTCGGCGCGTGCATGGTGTCGTCCGAGGGCGCGTGCGCCGCGCACTGGTCGTACGGCCGGTTCCGGCCGCGCGCGATCCCGATCGCGGCGGAGCGCGCCCGATGAGCGTCGACGCGCACGGCCTGCGGCCGCTCGATCTGAAGCGCGGCCGAATCGACCTGAACCACGGCGCCGGCGGGCGCGCGTCGGCGCAGCTGATCGAGCAGCTGTTCGTGCGCGCGTTCGACAACGCGCCGCTGCGCGCCGGCGACGACGGCGCCGTGCTCGACGTGCCGCCCGGGCACAGGCTGGTGACCGCGACCGACGGGCACGTGATCACGCCGCTCTTCTTCCCCGGCGGCGACATCGGCTGCCTCGCGGTGCACGGCACCGTCAACGACGTCGCGATGATGGGCGCGACGCCGCGCTGGCTGACCGCGAGCTTCGTGCTCGAGGAGGGGCTGGCGCTCGCCGACCTCGCGCGGATCGTCGGGTCGATGGCCGCGGCCGCCCGCGCGGCGGGCGTGGCCGTCGTCGCCGGCGACACCAAGGTCGTCGAGCGGGGCAAGGGCGACGGTGTCTTCGTGTCGACCACCGGGATCGGCACGCTGCCGGTCGGCCGGCGGATCGGCGGCGCGCTCGCCCGGCCGGGCGACGCCGTGCTGCTGTCGGCCCCGATCGGCCGGCACGGCGTCGCGGTGATGTCGCGGCGTGCGTCGCTCGCGTTCGACACGACGATCGAGTCGGACACCGCGCCGCTGAACGGCTTGGTCGCCGCGCTGCTCGCCGCCGTGCCCGAGGGCGCGGTGCGCACGCTGCGCGACCCGACCCGCGGCGGCCTCGCGACCACGCTCAACGAGATCGCGCGTCAGTCGGGCGTCGGCGTCGCGATCGATGAGGCGTCGATCCCGATCGATCCGCAGGTCGTCGCGGCGTGCGAGCTCCTCGGGCTGGACCCGCTGTACGTCGCGAACGAGGGCTGCTGCGTCGCGGTGTGCGAGTCCGGGCACGCGGCGCGCGCACTCGACGCGCTGCGCGGCCATTCGCTCGGACGCGCCGCGGCGCGGATCGGCACGGTGACCGACGATCCGGACCGCTTCGTGCAGATGGCGACGGCGTTCGGAGGACGGCGGGTCGTCGATTGGCTGAGCGGAGAGCCGCTGCCGCGGATCTGCTAGGGAGCGCGGGCGCGGCGCCGCGGCTCGATCGGTGATGACGGAATCAGCTCCGGCGGCGAGCCCGAAGCCGGCGCGCCGATCGGCAGCGTCCCACCGAACGCCATCGCACCGATCCTCTTCCCCATGTCTGGCTCCCGTGGTGTCACGGTGATCATCGACGGGCGCGCCCAGGGAAGCTCGACGCCAGGCAGGAGTTTCCTTCTTTGGTTCATGGACTTGGGATGAGCGGCACACGGCTCCTCAACGGCGCGGTCCCCAACGTGCACATCCTCCCGAGACAGTGGCCGGTCGCCGGAAGTTCGATTCGGTGAATCAGAACTGTCGCGCCATCGCGAGGACTTGCCACCCTGGCGCGCGCGTATCGTACTGAACGGCTGCGAAGCCGCCGTCGGTTCCACACGTGGGGAGCGCCCCCCCGAGCTGGCATCGCCCCAACGCCGAGCGCGCGGAGAACCTGAGAGAATGTCGGATCGATCGACCTCGCCCGTCAGGCCTTGAGCTCGTCACCCTCCAGCGTCGGCAACGCCCTCGGCAGCCTCTTCATCGTCGTGGCCCCCTCGGGCGCCGGCAAGACCTCACTGGTCCGCGCGCTCCTCGCCGCCCGAGATGGCCTCAAGCTCTCCGTGTCCTTCACGACGCGCTCCCCCCGCCCCGGCGAATCCGACGGCATCGACTACGTGTTCGTGACGCCGGAGGCCTTCCTGGCCAGGCGCGACCGCGGCGAGTTTCTCGAGTGGGCCCACGTCCACGGCAATTCCTACGCGACCTCGCGCAACTGGATCGAGGAGCAGATCGGGCTCGGTGTCGATATCGTGCTCGAGATCGACTGGCAGGGTGCCGCCCAGGTGGGCCGTCTGTACCCGGAGGCGGTGACGATCTTCATCGCTCCCCCGTCGCTCGCGGTGCTGCGGGAGCGGCTGACCGCTCGCGGCCAGGACGCCCCCGACGTGATCGAGCGACGGGTCCGCGCGGCGCGCAGCGAACTGGAGCACGCGGGCGAGTGCCAGTATGTTATTATTAATCAAGACTTTGCAGCCGCAGCCCAGGCGCTGGTCGGGATCGTCGATGCCGCGCGATGCCGGTTCGGCAAGCAGCAGGCGCGCCATCCCGACCTGTTCTCCGAGCTCGGCATGACCGCCGCGACGCCGGCGTGGCGCCGTACGGACCCGTGAACGCTGCCCGAACCCTCCGTTTCCGCCCCAGGACACCCATGGCCCGCATCACCGTCGAAGACTGCCTGAAGCAGATCCCCAACCGGTTCGAACTCGCGCTCGCCGCGACGTACCGCGCGCGCATGCTGGCCCAGGGCCACTCGCCGAAGGTCGACAGCAAGGACAAGCCCACCGTCACCGCGCTGCGCGAGATCGCCGCGGGCAAGGTCGGCAAGGAGATGCTGCGTCGCGTGCCCACCTGACGCGGCCCTCGGCGCAGCCGGACCGATGAAGCAGGACGGTTCGATCGCCCCCACCCGACCTCGCGGCCGGGGCGTCCCCGCCTCGGCTGCCGTACTGCTCGATCCCGACGGGGGCGAAGGCTTCGCCGCCCCGGCGGACGAGCGCCGTGTCGTCTCCCTCGCCCACCTGACCCGACTCGCGTCGGGCTACCTCGGCGAGGACGACCTCAAGCGCGTGCGCGAGGCGTACCGCTTCTCCGACAGCTCCCACCTCGGCCAGTTCCGCACCAGCGGCGAGCCGTACATCTCGCACCCGATCGCGGTGGCCGAGATCTGCGTCGGCTGGCGGCTCGACGCCGACGCGCTGATGGCCGCGCTGCTGCACGACGTCATGGAGGACTCCGGCGTCACCAAGCAGCAGATGGTCGAGCGCTTCGGCACGCAGGTCGCCGAGCTCGTGGACGGCCTGTCCAAGCTCGACAAGGTCGAGTTCGCGAGCCGCGAGCAGGCGCAGGCCGAGAGCTTCCGCAAGATGCTGCTCGCGATGGCGCGCGACGTGCGCGTCATCCTGATCAAGCTCGCCGACCGACTGCACAACATGCGCACGCTCGGGCCGGTGCCGCCGGTCAAGCAGCGCCGTGTCGCCGCCGAGACGCTCGACATCTACGCGCCGATCGCCAACCGCCTCGGCCTGAACGAGCTGTACCGCGAGCTGCTCGACCTGTCGTTCCGCTACATGCACCCGTACCGCTACCGCACGCTGCAGAAGGCGGTGAACGCCGCGCGCGGCATGCGCCGCGAGGGCCTCGGCAAGATCATCGACTCGGTGCAGAAGTCGCTGCCCGCGATGGGGGTGAAGGCCGAGTTGCGCGCGCGCGAGAAAGCGCTGTGGGCGATCTACCGGAAGATGCAGGAGAAGCACCTGTCGTTCTCGCAGGTGATGGACGTCTTCGGCATCCGCCTGCTCGTCGACGATCTGCCCGCGTGCTACCTCGCGCTCGGCGCGCTGCACCAGACCTTCAAGCCGATCCCGGGCCGCTTCAAGGACTACATCGCGATCCCGAAGGTCAACGGCTACCAGTCGCTGCACACCACCGTCGTCGGCCCCTACGGCACGCCGGTCGAGTTCCAGATCCGCACGCGCGAGATGCATCGCCTCGCCGAGTCGGGGGTCGCCGCGCACTGGCTCTACAAGGCCGACAAGGAGTCGTTCACCGACCTGCAGAAGCGCACGCACGCGTGGCTGAAGTCGCTGCTCGACATCCAGCACCAGACCGGCGACTCGCTCGAGTTCATCGAGCACGTCAAGGTCGACCTGTTCCCCGACGCCGTCTACGTGTTCACGCCGAAGGGCCAGATCCGCGCGCTGCCGCGCGGCGCGACCACCATCGACTTCGCCTACAGCGTGCACACCGACGTCGGCAACCAGTGCGTCGCGGCGCGCGTGAACGGCCAGCCGGTGCCGCTGCGCACCGAGCTGCAGAACGGCGACGTGATCGAGGTGATCACCGACCCCGACTCCCGCGCCAACCCCGCGTGGCTCGGCTTCGTGCGCACCGGCAAGGCGCGCTCCGAGATCCGCCACTTCCTGCGGACGATGAAGTTCGGCGAGTCGGCCGACCTCGGCAAGCGGCTGCTCGAGCAGTCGCTCGCGGCGCTGCGCATCGATGCGGGCTCGCTCCAGCCGACGATGCTCGAGAAGACCGCGCGCGACGCCGGCGCCAAGACGCTGGACGAGCTCTACGCCGACGTCGGCCTCGGGCGCCGCCTCGCACCCGTCGTCGCCCGCGCGATCGCGCTCGAGATGAGCGCGCGCCCCGCGGCCGCAGCGTTCGCGCCCCGCCCGCTGCCGATCGTCATCCACGGCACCGAGGGCATGGCCGTGCAGTGCTCGCCGTGCTGCCTGCCGCTGCCGGGCGACGACGTGATCGGGCACATGCGCGGCGGCCACGGCCTCGTCGTGCACCGCCAGGAGTGCGAGGCCGCCGGCCGCGCCCGCCAGAAGGACGCCGAGCGCTGGATCGACGTCGAGTGGGGCGAGGACATCCGCGGCCAGTTCCGCACGATCGTCGAGGTCCAGATCCGCGACGACCGAGGCGCGCTAGGCCGCGTCGCCGCCGAGATCGCCGCCTCCGAGGCGAACATCGTCAACGTGACGATGGACGAGGAGCCGGACCGGGTGGCGACGATCAAGTTCACGCTGCAGGTGCGCAGCCGCCAGCACCTCGCGCAGGTGTTCAGGCAGCTCCGGAAGCAGGCGGACGTGACGAGGATCGTGCGGCTGTAGCGGCCCGGAGAGCCGCGCGGAGCAGGTCGACGCCAGCGGCGAACAGGCGGGAGAACCGGCCGTGCGGGGTCGGAGCGAAGACGGTAGCGTGCACCATCGGCACCTCGAACCCACCGTACCGCGCCTTGTACGACGGGACCTGGCCCTTCATAAGGTCGAACTCGGACGCTCCGGCGGCGATCGCACGCTCGATCGCGAGGCCGAGCACGTAAGCGCCGAGCGACACGTTCGGGGCGAGGCCCGCTTCAAAGCCACTCTGGTAGAAGTGCACTGTCGCGCCCACGCGAAGCGTGTAGACGGCTGCGAGATCCCGTCCGTCCAGGGTCGCGACCAGGACCTCGCCGTGCTCGGGACCGCCGGCCGACTCCAGTAGCCGCCGGTGGAAGCCCAAGACCGTGGCCGAGTGGAATGCCCCGTACTCCCCCTTGCCGCGCCAACGCGCCGAGTGCAGCGCCGCGAGCCGCGCAATCCCCCTCCGCGCGCCTTCGCGACCCCCCAGGGTCTCGACTTCGAGCGTTCCAGCTCGGGCCAGCCGTCGGCGATCGGACCGGAGCTTGGCACGGAAGGTCGCCCCGAGCGTGGCCAGGAAGGCTTCCCAACTGTCCGGGAGGGGCACGACGTACCGAACCCCGCAGGGCTCGGTCACTGCGTGGCAGCCGAGCCGCTGCAGCACCGGCAGCAGGCGCTGCAGCGAGACGGCGCCGTCGAGCTGGTTGTACAGGAAGGCGACATCCCATCTCGGTCCGTCGCCGTCGACGAGCGCGGCGCCCAGACGCGCCGAGTAGGCCGCCTCGTAGCCCGCCGCGACGAGCACGTCGCCGTACTCGGCGGCGACGTCGTCCTCGTCGCGCTCGCCGCTGCCGAGCATATGGAGTACCCGGAGCACGAACGGAGAGCATCGGCGCACGCGCCGCCGTGAGGCCACGAAGGCCGCGAGCCCGATGAGGACGCCCTCGTGCCAGCACGCGAAGACGAACAGACGGTCGTCGGCGACGGCGAACGTCTCCCACCACGACCGTCCCCAGGCGAGCCCAGCGCACAGCGCTGGATGCTCCGACTGCTCCGCGAGGGCGTTCCAGCCCTCGCCGAGGCGCTCGAAGGCCTCGGGGCCCGACAGCCAGCCCCCCTGCAGATCGCCCGGCGCGACGGCCCCGCCCGACGGCTGCCAGGTCGCTTCGTCCGCCTCGCCGTCGAGATCGGGCCTCATCGCGGATACGACACCGACAGGATCTCGAGCTCGATCCGCCCCGCTGGCGTCAGCAGCGCGACAGTGTCGCCCTCGCGCGCCCTCAGCAGCGCCCTGGCGACCGGGGAGATCCAGCTGATCCGGCCCTTCGCGGGCTCGACCTCGTCCACCCCGACGATGGTGACCGTCCGCTCGACGCCGTCCGACTGAAGGTAGGTGACCGTCGCGCCGAAGAACACCTGATCGTTGCCGTGCTGCCGAGCCGGATCGACGACCTCTGCCCGCTCCAGTCGCTTGGTCAGGAACCGGATGCGCCGGTCTATCTCGCGCAAGCGCTTCTTGCCGTACAGGTAGTCACCGTTCTCCGAGCGGTCCCCGTTCGAGGCAGCCCAGGACACCACCCTGACCACCTCGGGCCGCTCGACGTCGAGCAGCCGCAGCAGCTCGGCCTTCATCCGTTCGTGCCCCTGTGGCGTGACGTAGTTCCGTGGCGGCGGCCCATCCGGCTCCGGCGGCTCGACCTCGTCGTCGTCCGTGCCCTCCCGGACGAAGGCCTTGTTCATCCGATCTGCCCTCGTTCGTGAAGTCGTTCGCATCGGCGCGATACACGACCGAGGATCATCGTCACATGAGTCTCGAGACCGAAGCGCTGTGGCGCTGCGAACGGCTGCTCGCCATGCTGTCCGAAGCGATGACGATGGAGCACGCGCTCGTCGCGCGCACGGTCGGCGCGGACGCCGCCACGCGCAGCGTGATCAAGCCGATCCTGGACGACGCGCTCGTTCACCTCGAGCCGCTGCTGACGTGCCGCAGCCACCGCACGCTCGCCGAATGCGTACGCGAGTTCATCGACCTGGAGCTCGAGCTCGACGCGGCGTTCGTGGCCCGCGGATGGCGGGTGCCGCGCAGCGACCACGACGACGGCCCGCCGGTCCTGAACGACCCGACCTGAGACGCGCGGGATCGGCTCAGCCGGCCCAGGCTCGCCGCATCGGGCGGCCGCGCGGGTCATCCCGCGACAGCCATCCGATCGATCAGCACCGATCCACTGCAACGAGAGCCGCGCACGATCTCGTCGGCGCCGACTGCGACGATCGCGCGGAACATCTCGCGCAGGTTGCCTGCGATCGTGATCTCCTCGACCGGGTGGCGGATCTCGCCGCCCTCGACCCAGTAGCCGCTCGCGCCGCGCGAGTAGTCGCCGGTGACGCCGTTGACCCCGTGCCCCAGCAGCTCGGTGACGAACAGCCCTGTGTCGAGCTTGCGCAGCATCGCGCGCAGGTCGTCCCGCGGACGGGTCAGCCGGCTGGAGAGCCTCAGGAAGTGCGCGCCACCGGCGTTGCCGGTCGTCTTCATGCCGAGCTTGCGCGCAGAGTAGGTCGACAGGAACCACCCACCGAGCGTGCCGCCGTCGACGACCCGGCGCGCCGAGGTCGCGACGCCCTCATCGTCGAACGGCGTGCTGCCGAACTCGCCAAGCCGGTGCGGATCCTCGTCGATATCGAGGTGCGCCGCGAAGACGTCGGTACCCAGCGCGTCGACCAGGAAGCTCGCCTTGCGGTACAGCGCGCTGCCACTGGCGGCCTGTACGAAGTGGCCGAGCAGCCCGCAGGCGAGCGGCGACTCGAACAGAACCGGTACCTTGCACGTGCCGAGCTTGCGCGCGCCGAGCCGCGCGAGCGCACGCTCGGCCGCATAACGGCCCACCGATGCCGGGTCGGCGAGCCGCTCCGGATGCCGTGCGGCCGAGTACCAGTCGTCGCGCTGCATCGCTCGCCCGCGCCGCGCGATCGGCGCACAGGCGATCGAGTGCCGGCTGTACGGATAGCCGCCGACGAACCCGAGGCTGTTGGCCGAGACGAAGTGACCGTGGCTGATCGACACACCGGCTCCCTCGGAGTTCACGACGGCGCGGTCGACCGCGAAGGCCGCCGCCTCCATCTCCCGTGCGATCTCGATGGCACCGTCCGCCTCGATCGTCCAGGGATGGAACAGGTCCAGCTCGCGCGGCACGCGCGCGAGCGAGCCCTCGTCAGGCAGCCCCGCGCACGGGTCCTCGCCGGTGAACCTCGCGATCTCGTAGGCCGCGCGCACCGTCTGCTCGATCGCGGCGTCGCCAAAGTCGCTCGTGCTGGCGTGGCCGCGTCGGTGCCCCACGTAAACCGTGACCCCGATCCCCTTGTCGCGCGTCTGCTCGATCGTCTCGACCTTGCCCTTGCGTACGTTTACCGACAGCCCCGAACTCTCGGACACGTCGGTCGACGCGGCGGTGGCGCCCAGTCGGGCCGCGCGGTCGAGCACCGAGCGGGCAAGTTCCTCGAAGCGTGCACGGCTGTGGTCGAACATCGTGGGGAGGTCGGCGGGGTGGCAGCGGGTCCGGGTATCATAACAAGGCCTCATGCATGCCCTGCCCGCCCCCGCCGACGCTCCGGACGACGACCCGCCCGGCGCGAGCAAGTCGCAGCGCAAGCGCGACATGCACGCGCTGCAGGCGCTCGGCGAGCGCCTCGTCGAGCTCCCGGCCTCTCAACTCGAGCGCCTCGGGCTGCCGCCCGAACTGAGTGACGCGATCGAGCTGGCGCGCAGGATCACCGCGCGCGAGGGACGCCGTCGCCAGCTGCAGTACGTCGGCAAGGTCATGCGCCGCACCGACGTCGACGCCGACGCGATCCGCGCGCGGCTCGACGTCGACGGTACCCGGTACCGGCTCGAGACCGCCGTGATGCACGCCGCAGAGCGTTGGCGCGACGCGCTGATCGAGTCGCCCGAGCGGCTCGCCGAGTTCGTCGGCAGGCACCCCGCAGCCGCGGGGCGCAACCTTCATCCACTGCTTCGCTCAGCGCGCGCCGAGCATGCGAGGCAGCAGCACGGCCGCAACTTCCGTGAACTCTACCGCGAGCTCCGGGCATTGCTGCTCGCCGACGCCGCCCCCCCGCCGCCGCCGCAACGCCCCGACGACCATGCCTGAACTGCCTGTCGCCGCCTCCGAGTCGAATCCGCTGCGCGTGGGCCTCGTCTCGATCTCCGACCGCGCGTCGTCGGGCGCCTACCAGGACGCCGGCATCCCCGCGCTGGAGGAGTGGCTCAGCCGCGCGCTCGCGTCTCCGTGGGTCAGCCTCCCCCGGCTGATCCCCGACGAGCGACCCGTGATCGAGCGCACGCTGGTCGACCTGGTCGACGTCGCCGCCTGCCACCTGGTGCTGACGACAGGCGGCACCGGCCCTGCCAGGCGCGACGTGACGCCCGAGGCGACGCTCGCGGTCGCCGACAGGGAGATGCCCGGTTTCGGCGAGCAGATGCGGCAGATCAGCCTGCACTTCGTGCCGACCGCGATCCTGTCGCGACAGGTCGCGGTGATCCGCGGCGGCGCGCTGATCGTCAATCTGCCGGGGCAGCCCAGGTCGATCCGGGAGACGCTCGAGGGGTTGAAGGCCGCCGACGGGACCGAGACGGTGCACGGCATCTTCGCGGCCATCCCGTACTGCCTCGACCTGATCGGCGCGCCCTACGTGCACACGCACGAGGCGGTATGCAGGGCGTTCCGGCCGAAGTCCGCGCCGAGGCCCGCCGGACACTGAGGCCCTGCCTCAGGCGAGGCGCGCCGCGTACCAGGCCATCGTCGCATCGAGGCCAGCGTGCACGTCGTGGGTCGGCGCGTAGCCGAGCAGCGTGCGCGCCTTACCGATGTCGGCGAGCGAGTGCCGTACGTCGCCGCCCCGGAACTCACGGTGGGCGAGCTCGAAGCGCAGCGTGCGTCCCGTGTGGCGCTGCAGCGCGACGTGCATCTCGCGCGCCAGCTCGAGCAGCGTGGTCCGCGTACCGAACGCCACGTTGAACACCTCGTGCTCGGTGGGCAGCTCGGCCACCAGCGCCGAGCGCAGGTTCGCCTGCACGACGTTGTCGACGTAGCAGAAGTCGCGCGACGTCTGCCCGTCGCCGTTGATCCACAGGGTCTCGCCCCGCATGAATGCCGCGGACCACTTCGGGATCACCGCCGCATACGCCCCGTCGGGATCCTGCCGGGGACCGAAGACGTTGAAGTAGCGCAGGCCGACCGCCTGCATCCGGTAGCTGCGCGCGAACGCTCCGGCGAGCACCTCGTCGATCGCCTTGGTCGCCGCGTAGGGCGAGAGCACCTTGCCGGTCCGGTCCTCGACCTTCGGCAGGTCGGGATGGTCGCCGTAGACCGACGACGATGACGCGTAGACGACACGGCGCACGCCGGCGTCCTTCGCGGCGGTGAGCAGCTGCGCGAACCCGGTGGCGTTCGCGTGGAAGGAGCGCATCGGCTGCTCGATCGAGCGCGGCACCGAGCCGAGCGCCGCCTGGTGCAGCACGTGGTCGACGTCGGAGAGCGCGGCCGCGGCGGCTCGCGGGTCGGCGACGTCGCCCTCCACGAGGCGGAACCGCAACCACGCCGCCTCGCCGACCTGCGCGCGCACGTCCTCGAGGTTGCGCCGGTGGCCGGTCGAGAAGTCGTCGAGCGCGACGACGTGCTGGCCGCCGCGCAGCAGGGCCTCGACCAGGTGCGAGCCGATGAAGCCGGCCGCGCCGGTCACCAGCCAGCGCTGCGCGGGGCGATCCGAGAGGATCGCCTGCGCCGTGGTCACAGCCGCCACACCGAGTAGCCGAGCTTCTCCAGCGCGGCGCGATCGTACGCGCTCTTCACGTCGGCGAACACACCGCCGCGGGCCAGCTTCGCTGTGAGCGCATCGAGCGACATCTCGCGATACGCCTGGTGCCCGACCGCCGCGACGATCGCGACCGCCGGCGGCAGCTCGGCCCAGGGCGCAAGCGCGATGCCGTACTCGTGCTCCGCATGGTCGGACTCGGCGATCGGATCGTGCACGTAGACCTTCATGCCGAATGACCGCAGCTCCCGGACGATGTCAACGACCTTGGAGTTGCGCAGGTCCGGCACGTCCTCCTTGAATGTCAGGCCGAGCACGATCGCGACCTGGTTGGTCACCGGCTGGGCCTGCTGGATCAGCCGCTTGACGACCTGCTCGGCCACGAACTTACCCATGCCGTCGTTGATGCGGCGGCCCGCGAGGATCACCTGCGGGTGGTAGCCCAGCTGCTCGGCCTTTCGCGTCAGGTAATACGGATCGACGCCGATGCAGTGCCCGCCGACGAGGCCGGGACGGAACGGCAGGAAGTTCCACTTAGTGCCCGCGGCCTTCAGCACTTCGGCGGTGTCGATGCCGACCCGCTTGAAGATGATCGCGAGCTCATTCATCAGCGCGATGTTCAGGTCGCGCTGCGTGTTCTCGATGACCTTGGCGGCCTCGGCGACCATGATGCTGCTGGCGCGATGCACGCCGGCCTGCACCACCGCTTCGTACAGCAGCGACACCCGCTCCAGCGTCTGGGCCGAGTCGCCTGCCACGACCTTGATGATGCGGGTCAGGGTGTGCTCCTTGTCGCCGGGATTGATCCGCTCGGGCGAATAGCCGACGTAGAAGTCCCGCTTCCATTTGAGTCCCGACGCCTTCTCGAGCTCGGGCACACAGACCTCCTCGGTCGCGCCCGGATAGACGGTCGACTCGTATACGACGACCGCACCGCGCTTCAGGTTCGCGCCGACCGAGCGGCTCGCCGACACGAGCGGTCCGAAGTCTGGCTGGTGGGCGTCGTCCACCGGTGTCGGAACCGCGACGATCACATAGTCGGCCTCGCGCAGCAGCCCCGCGTCGGTCGTCACCCGTAGGCGGTTCGCCGCGACCAGCTGCTCGGTGCTGACCTCGCCGGTGGTGTCGACACGGCGGGCAATGCGCGCGACCTTCTGCGTGTCGAGATCGAAGCCGATCGTGTCGAACACGCGGCCGAACTCGACGGCAAGCGGCAGTCCGACGTAGCCCAATCCGATGACGGCAACAGTGGTCATGGTGCTCCGAGGCGTGGGGGATGTCCGATCGTACGATCATAGAGGCGCGGCGGGACACCCGCTGCGTCCCGCTTCCGCTGCCGGCGCGACGTCCCCGACGGTCCGATGAACGGCGGGCGCCGCGTCGCAGCCAGTCCAACGCGGGCGCACTCCGGCGCCGGCCGCCCTGCGCAGCCCGGGGCCGGCGGCGCAGGGCGGGCACCCCGACAGCGACCGGATGCGCCACCCCGCTGGCCGGATCCGCCGCCGACGCGCTCAGCGCCGCCTGCACTCCACGACTCCCTCGACGTCGCGGACCGCGGCCAGA
>JADCHE010000076.1 GCA_020248665.1 Burkholderiales bacterium
CGCGCGGCTCGACGCGCGCGTCACCGTCGCGCTGCGCGTCGAGCTCGAGTCGGGACGCTCGGCCGACGGCGTGCGCCGCGTCGAGGTCCGTCGGGACGGCGGCGTCGAGCGGCTCGTGCTCGACGGGCGCGCGCTGCGGCCGCACCCGGCCGAGGGGCGGCACCGCGACGTGCTGCGGCTCGCGCCGGAGGGCGAATGCGAACGCGTCGACGACCCGGCGCCGGGCGTGCTGGCACTGCGCTACGACGCGTGGGCCGAGCGCGGCAGCGCGCGGGTCACCGTGCGGATCGACGCGGCGAGCGGCCTGCCGCGCGACGCGCGCCGCGAGGCGCCCGAGCTCGCGTGGGGCCGCGCGCTGTCGCGCCCGACCAAGCCGCCGCAGGCCGCGCTGCGCCCGACCGGCCGGCTCGCCGTCGAGCGCATCGGCTTCGACTATCCCGAGGACCCGCCGCGTCGCGGCGACTGACCCCCGGTGCACGAGGAGATCCGCATGACCGACACGATCGCCTTCATGGGCCTGGGCGCGATGGGCGCACCGATGGCCGAGAACCTCGCCGCCGCCGGCTTCCCGCTGCGGGTCTGGAACCGCGGTCGCTCGCGCGCCGAGCCGTTCGCCGCGAAGGGGGCGACCGTCTGCGCGAGCCCTGCCGAGGCGGTGCGCGGCGCGCGCTTCGTCGTGTCGATGGTCGCGGACGACGACGCGACGCGGGCGGTGATGCTCGGGCCCGACGGCGTCGTCGGCTCGGCCGCACCCGGCACGACGATCGTCGACAGCAGCACCAACAGCCCCGCGATGTCCCGCGAGGTCGCGCGGGCCGCGGCCGCGCGCGGCCTCGCGCACCTCGACGCCCCGGTCTCGGGCAGCATCGCGCAGGCCCGCGGCCGCGAGCTGGTCTTCATGGCCGGCGGCCCGCAGGCCGCGTTCGACGCCGCGCAGCCGCTGTTCGCGGCGATGGGCCGGATGGCCCGCCGGATGGGCGACTCGGGGGCGGGCGCGACGATCAAGCTGGTGAACAACATGCTGTCGGGCACGATGAACGCGGCGATCGCCGAGGCGATGTCGGTCGCGCTCGCCGCCGGGCTCGACGCCGAAGGCGTGCGCGAGATCCTCGGAGAGGGCGCCGCCGGCTCGCGGCTGGTGAAGACCAAGATCCCGAAGATGGCCACGGGCGACTTCTCGCCGCAGTTCCAGCTCGGTCTGATGGAGAAGGACCTGCGCTACTTCCTCGCGCTCGCGCAGGAGCTCGACCGGCCGGTACCGGTCGCCGCGCTGGTGCGCAGCCAGATGCAGGCCGCGCGTCGGGCGGGGCTCGGCGGGCAGGACGTGTCGGCGATCTACGCGTACACCGCCGGGACGCGCTGAGCCTCAGCGCGGCGCGCGCACCAGCTCGGCCGCCAGATCGAGGGGCCCGCGCACCCCTGCCTTGGCGAGCGCGGCGCGCAGGTCGCCGCGCACCACCTCGACGGTCGTGCCGTCGTGCTCGGCGATCTCGGCCGGCGGCTCGCCCTCGAGCACCGCCTCGACCGCGCACGTCTCGTGCGCGCCGAGGCCGACCGCCTGCGCCCAGGCCCACAGCGTGCGCAGCCGACCACTGCGGTCTGGCCCGACCCGCGCGAGCACCGGGACGAGGACCGAGCCCGGCTGCAGCGAGAGCGTGCGCGCGGCCGGATCGGACGGCCGCAGCAGCCGGCGGCGGCCGTCCGCGGCCTCGGCGAGCGCCGCGGCCCACCGCTCGCGCAGCGCCGGATCGATCGGGCGCGGCCGCCCCCCGCGGGGTGCGAGCGTGTCGCCGGATTCGAGAAGGCGCAGCGCGGCGCGGTTCGCGCTCAGCAGCGTTCCGGCCGCGTCGAGGCCGAGCAGCGGCTCGTCGACGAGGTCGGCGAGCAGCCCGGGCGGCAGCGGGGCGGCGGGTCGGACGGGCCCGCCGCGACCGTCGGCATCGGTGTATCGAGGTGGAGGGAGGGCGTGCTGCGTCGGAGCCATCGGTCGTCTCCCGGGGAACGCGGCGGGCCCCTCCAGTCTGCGCCCGCCGCGGTACGCCGGCCATCCGCCGATCGGCCTGTCCGATCGGCCGGTGCGTCGACGCGCGGGGACCTCAGTCCGGCCGGTCCAGCCCGAGCTCGATCGGCGCACCGTCGTGGACCGCGCGCTCGCGCGCCAGCCGCGCCGCGCGGCGCACCCGCGGGCCGTCGGCGAGGGGATCGAACCCGGGCGCCTCGACGGCGGTGGCCTCGGCGTCGTCGAAGCCGGCGCCGTCGTGGAAGGCGACGCGCACGCACCAGCGGCCTCGGTCGAGCGCGACCCGGATCCGGGCCCATCCCTCTCGGACCGGGGGTACGCGGGTGGCGCGGACGGTGCAGCGCACCGGTGCGCCGGGTGCCTGCGGGTCGTCGAGCACGAAGGCCTCGTCGGTCGCGAAGGCCTCGGACCGCCCGTTCGCGAACGGATACGGCGCGTGCATCGCCGGGCAGTGGACCGAGTGGACGGCCACCGGCGGACCGCCCGCCGCCGACACCTCGGCGCGCACGACCATCGCCAGGTGCTCGTCGCCGGAGACGACCACCAGGTTGCGCAGACCCTCGCGCGCGACGTGCCCGAGCAGCGCGCCGAGCGACGCCGGGAAGCCGTCCCAGGCGTCCGAACGCAGCGCGCTCGCCGGCGCGTCGCGCAGGCTCGTCAGCCGGCGCGGCAGCAGCAGCGCGGGGCACAGCATCAGCTTCGGCCGCCACGGATCGGCCGCGTGCTCGTCGCGCAGCCAGTCGACGAGCGCGAGCCAGCCCTCGCGCGACAGGATCCGAGCGCTGCCGACGGTCGCGAGCGTGCGCGCCTCGCGGCCGAGCCGGGTGTCGGCGACGAACATCGACCAACCGGGCGCGATCGGGATCCGCGGCCCGGCGCCACCGGGCACGCCGACGGCCGCGTCGTGCAGGTGGCGGCGGAACGCGTCGACGCCGCGCGCCCGCGCGATCGCATTGCCGGGGTCGAGCGGACGCGGTGCCCAGTTCTCGTCGAGCTCGTGATCGTCGGGCATCGCGACGAAGCCCGCGCGCGCACCGGTGCGCATCGCACGGTACTCCGGCGACTGCGCGAGCCGCTCCCAGGGTCCGTCGAACCGCTCGGACAGGCCGTGCGGATCGAGCAGGCCCGCGGTGGCGTCGACATAGACGAGGTCGCCGAGCGACACCACGCGGCGCGCGACGCCGTCCGGCGGCGCCTCGCGCAGCGCGCGGGCGAGGCGGTGCATCGAGCCGTAGGCGATCGGCCCCTCGAGGAGCCCGGGCGGGTACTGGCACGAGAAGGCGTGCAGCTCGAGCGCCGGGCTCGCGCGGTCGCGGCTCATCGCAGCGCCACCAGCGCGGGCTGCCAGCCCTCGACCGTCGCGCGCAGCGCCTCGGCCACCGCGACGCGCAGCGCGGCCTCGTCGGGCGGCGGCACGACGAGCGGCACCCAGGGCCGCCGGCGCCCGCCGTCGCGCCCGGACGGCGCGGGTATCGCCGCGGTCGGGACGCGCCCGGGCGCCACATCGGTCGGGACGCGCCCGGGCGCCACATCGGTCGGGACGCGCCCGGGCGCCTCGGGCGTCGGGCCGAAGCGCTGCGGGCCGTGCGAGCCGCAGACGAGGAAGGCCGCGTACTCGGGCACGCCGGCGTGCGGCGGCCGCAGCAGCCGCCACGCATGCGGCACCGTGGGCCGCGGCGTCGCCATGATCAGCTCGCCCGGCCACGGCGCATCGGGGTCGTCGCGCAGCGACGCGGCCGCCGCTGCGCGCCATGGGCCGGCGACGACCAGCGCGTACGCGTCGCCGCCGTCGTCGTAGCGCTCGACGACGACCTCGACGGAGGCAGCGTCCTCGGCGCGTGTCCACACCGCGTACGGCACGATCGCGATCCACTCACGGCTCAAGCGCATCTCCCGTCGGGCGCGTCCGCCTCGAGGAACGGTGCGACGTGCCGTTCGAGGAATCGCCCGGCGTCGCGACCGATCAGCAGGTCCTGGTGCCCGTAGCCTTCGACCACCTCGGCGCGGAACCACGGCATCCCCGCGAACGCGGCGTTCGCGCGCTGCACGGTGGCCGGATCGAGCACGCCGTTGCGCGCGCCGACGAAGTGGCGGGTCTCGAAGCGCCAGCGCTCGGCGAGCCACGCCGGATCGGTGCGGAACTCGCGCTCCGGGTCGGCGACGCCGTCGGCCGATGCGGCCCGGTGCGCCATCGCGAAGCGGATCGTCTGCGCGATCGTCTCCAGGTGGATCTCGCCGAAGAAGTCGTCGATCGCGTCGCGGACCGGCCGCTCGATCGGCGCCATCGGGAAGGTCTCGGCGAACAGCAGGTCGAGCCGGTGGCGCGTACGCACCCACGCGGTCGACGCGGCCGACCCGAAGAGCGGGTTCTCGGCGCGGAAGTCGAGATCGTCGCGGTACGGCATCGCGGCGAGCAGCCGGTCGACGAGGTCGTCGGCCGCGGAGGGCGGCACGGACGCGCGCATCGACCAGGTCGACTCGCCGAACAGCATGCGCGTGCGCGCCGCGACCAGCGCGCGCAGCCGGTTGGCCGGGCTGAACGTCAGAACCGGCCCGCCCTGCGTCAGCACCACGCGCCCGAGCCGATCGGGCAGCGCGTCGAGCGCCTCGCGCCACGGGCCGCGGTGCGACGGCGGCCTGAGCACCGCCATCGACAGCATCACCGCGCCCATGCAGTGCGCGACCACGTCGACCCGGTCGTGACCGGTCGCTCGGCGCACGTGCTCGACGATCGCGGGGATGTCGTTCCAGGCGACGTCCTCGAAGCGCCACGGCCGTGCCGCGGTCTCGGGCAGGCCGCAGCTCGTGCGCAGGTCGGCGACCCAGACGTCGCGGCCGCGCGCGGCGAAGAACGCGGCGAGCCCCGGGTCGAGCGCGTGGTGCGCGAAGGTCGTGCCGCCGGCGCTGTAGCCGTGCAGCGCGACGATCGGCCGGCCGACGGTCGAGCGCGACAGCCGGTAGCGCGACAGCCTCGCCGCGACGCGCAGCGGCGGCTCCCCACCGGCGCGCGGCTCGTCGGGCCGCCGCTCGCCGGGCTCGACCGCGATCGTCTCGACCTCGGGCTCGAGCGTGCGTACGCGCCCGTCGGGCGTACGCACCGCCAGCGCGCCGGGCAGGCGACGCGGCGCGCGCGCGAGCGGCGGCTCGGGCTTGCGGAAGGTCCAGAGGTGCACCCCGACCAGCATCCGCGCGAGCGTCGCGCCGAGCGCGCCGAGGTCGGCCCACGCGTCGGGCAGCGAGGCGGCGCGCACGATCCGCAGCAGCGGCACCCGGATGCGTGCGAGCCAGGCGGCGTCGAGCGTCAGCACCGGCGGCGTCGCGTCGGCGACCGGCAGCGGGAACGCGTCGAGCCGGGCCTCGGTCAGCTGCCGGAACGGATTGCCGCGCGGCACGTAGGCGAGCCGCTTGTGCAGCCGCAGCTCGAACGGCGGATCGCCTCGCGACGCCTCGCCGCCCGGTTCGGGGGCGGCGCCGGGGACCGCTAGCGGGCCGCCGAGCGCCTCGCGCCAGCCCGGCCGCGCGATCGTCGGCGTGCCGAGCCGCAGGCGGTAGCTGAAGCGGCGCGCCTCGCCGGCACGGCTCGCGAGCCGCACCAGGTCGGCGACGTAGGCGGCGACGGTGCGCAGGCCGTCGGCGAGCCCCGCGGCGAATGTCCGCACGAAGCGGAGCGCGCGTACGGCGGTGCCATCGGACGCCGGCGACGCCCGTGCCGCGCGCTGTGAACGCTGCCACGGGCCGGGCCCCTCACGCCGCGCGACGAGGGTCAGCAGGACGTCGCGCAGGCCCCGGTTGCCGACCCACGCCCAGAGTGCCCGCGCGACGCGGCGCGCGCGCGTCGACGGCTCGCGCTCGAACACGACCAGCTCGCCGTGCACCGGCACCGCGAGCAGCGTCGCGGCACGACGCACGCCGGCCTCCTCGAGACTCGCGCACCGCGGGTCGCAGGCGGCGGCATCGAGCATCGAGCGGTCGAGGATCCGCAGCTCGCTCGCCGGGCGCGCCTCGGCGATCGCGGGCAGCGAGGCGTCGTCGAGCGGCGAGACGCGCGCGACACGCAGCCGCGCGCCGTGCCGCGACGCGAGCGCGTGCACGCGCGCGGGCTCGAAGCGCAGGGTGAGCTCGATCGTGCACGCGTGCGGCCGGCCGCCGACCACGAGCGTCGCGGGGCCGTGCAGCCGCTCGACGATCTCGACCTCGGTCGGCGCGCGCGGCCGGCGCTCGCGCGTCGACACCGGCGCCAGGGGCGGCCGGCGGCCCGGTGCGCGCGCGACGTCGGCCGGCGCGCCGGCGGACGCCCAGTCCTCGGTCCACAGCGCGTCGCACGCGCGGAGCGCGAGCACCGCGATCGTCAGCGCCGGGTTGATGCCGAGTGCGCAGGGCACGATCGCGCCGTCGAGCACCGCGAGGCCGGCGTGGGTGCGCGTCGGGACGACGCACCCGGTCGCGTCGGGCGCGGGGTCGAACACCCTGCCGACCGCATCGACGACACCGTCCTCGGCCGACTCGCCCATCGCGCAGCCGCCGAGCGGGTGCACCGAGAACAGCGGACCGCGGACCGGGCCGATCATCGACTCGACCTTCTCCGGCAGCAACCGCCACATCGGGTTCGGCAGCACGCGCGGGCCGTCGGGCGCAGCGGGCGACTCGCCGATCCGCTCGCGCAGCCGAGCGAGCTGCGCGGCGAAGATCGGCCGCTCGCCGGCGCCCGGCCAGTCCAGGGTCGCGGTGCCCGGCGCCGCGCCGGGGTCGCAGGCGATGCGTCCGCAGGCGCCGTCGTCGCCCATCATCGCGACCAGCGCGGTGCGGCGCACGCGCGCGGGGTCGACCGCGAACGGCTCGCGCACCGGCCGGCGGGCGGCGTGGTCCGCCCGGTCGGCATCGCCGAGCCGGGCGAACAGCGACGCGGTGGCCACGGTCTCGCCGAAGAGCCGGCCGAGCGGGCCGGGCACCGCGAGGTCCTCGATCACCATCGGCGGCGACTCGTGGCGCAGGTCGACGATGCCGGAGATCGTCGGCCCGACCCCGCGCACCGCGGGAGCGCGGCGCTCGTCGGCGGCGGCGTTCGCGGGCGCGTCGAGGCCGGTGACCGCGTGGATCGCGTCGCCATTGGTGCCGGCGCGCTCGCCGAGCCGCGCCGACACCGCGAGGCCGCGGGCGCGCGAGCGCGCGAGCAGCTCGGTCGAGCCGAGGGCGCCGGCGGCGAGGATCACGCGACGCGTGCGCAGCGCGATCGGGCCGACGTTGACCGCGAGCATCGGGTCGGTCGGCGCGAGCCGCAGCACCCAGTGCGCACCGTGCCGCAGGCGCGCGTCGTCCGGCGGCGGCACGACCGCCTCGACGGTCGTGCCGGCGTACAGGCGCACGCCCGCGTCGTGCGCGGCGACCAGCAGGCCGCGGTCGAGCGAGTCCTTCGCGTCGTGGTTGCAGCCGGTCGCGCAGTCACCGCAGCCGACGCAGTCCGACAGCCGGGCCGCGCCGTCGGACGCGCCCCACGGCGCGGCGACGGTGACCGACGCGAGCCGGGGCGCGGGCTCGCCGGGCACCGCGCGTGCGAGCGCGGCGAGCTTCGGCGGCCGCGGCGCTTCGGCGCCGGGCGCGCCGCCGCGCAGGCCGAGCCGTTCGCGCGCGCGACGGTGCAGCCCGGCGCGCGTCGCATCGTCGCCGAGGTCGCGGCGCAGCGCCCGCGGCCAGCGCGGATCGTCGAACACGGCGGGCGCGGCCGGCTCCATGACGCCCGCGTTGATCAGCGAGCCGCCGCCCAGCCCGTTGGCGAGCAGCACGCAGACATCGGGGCCGAGGCGCAGGTCGAAGAGTCCGTTCGCACGCCCCGCGACAGCGCGCCCGCCCGCCCGCGCGAAGCGGACCTCGCCGGGCAGCTCGGCGAAGCGCGACGGGAACGACCCGGCGAGCCGCTCGTCGCCGCGCTCCAGCACCGCGATCCGCAGCGGCCGCCCGGCCTCGCGCCGGCGCGAGAACGCCTCGGCGGCGATCGCGCCGCCGTAGCCGCTGCCGACGATCACCAGGTCGAACGCCGGCGCGTCGCCCCGCACCGCGTCGAGCGAGGCGAGCGCCTCGTAGCCGCGCGAGATCCAGGTGGCGCTGCGGCCGCCCGCACGCGGCACGTCGCCGCGCGCGGCGCGGGCCGTGCAGGCCTCGCCGGCCGCCGCCCCGACCGCGACGCTCATCCCTTCCCGATCGCGTCGCCGCCGGCCAGCGCGTCACCGATGGCCTTCGCGAGCGCCTCGGCGGGCACCGGCTTGTGCAGCAGCGTCAGGCACGCGCGCTCGGCCTCGCGCAGCCGGTCGGGCGCGGTGTCGCCGCTGATCAGCAGCGCGGGCAGCCCCGGCCGCAGCGCGCGCAGCGCCGCGACCGCGCGCACGCCGCTGTCCTCGCCGCGCAGCCGCAGGTCGGCGAGCACGATGTCGGGCGCAGCGTGCGCGGCGACCTCGACCGCCTCGTCGGTGCCGCGCGCGACGCTGACCTGGCAGCCCATCCCCTCGAGCAGCAGGCTGGTGCCGAGCCGCACGCTCGCCTCGTCGTCGACGACCAGCACGCGCAGGCCGTCGAGCGTGCGGCGATGCGCCGCCAGCGCCGGCTCCGGGACCGGCGCGGGGTCGGGCGCGGCCGGCAGCCGCAGCGTGAAGGTCGAGCCGTGACCGAGCTCGGACTCGACCCGCAGCTCGCCGCCCAGCAGCCCGACCAGGCGACGCACGATCGCGAGCCCGAGCCCCAGCCCGCGCTGGCGGTCGCGCTCCGGATTGTCGACCTGGTAGAACTCCTCGAAGATCCGGTCGTGCTCGGACGGCGGGATCCCGCGGCCGGTGTCGACGACCGCCAGCGCGACCCACGGGCCCTCGCGCCGCGCCTCGAACGCGATCGAGCCGCGGTCGGTGTACTTGATCGCGTTGTCGAGCAGGTTGCGCAGCACGCGCTCGATGAGGGTGCGGTCGGTGTCGACGAGCAGCCCCGGCTGCGCCGACAGCGTGAGCGACACGCCCTTGCGCTGCGCGAGCGGCGCCATCGTCTCGACGAGCCGCGCGGCCACCGCCGACGGGTCGAGGGTCTCGCGGCTGACGCGCACGATGCCCGCGTCGAGCTTGGAGACGTCGAGCAGCGTGTCGAGCTCGTAGGCGAGCGCCTGCGTCGCGTCGTCGATCCGCGCGGCGATCTCCTGGCTCTTCGGGTCGAGCCTGCGCATGCTGAGCGCCGCGGTGAACAGCAGCAGCGCGTGCAGCGGCTGGCGCAGGTCGTGGCTCGCCGAGGCGAGGAAGCGCGTCTTGGCACGGTTGGCGGCCTGCGCCTGCTCGAGCGCGACCTTCAGCCGCT
This sequence comes from Burkholderiales bacterium, assembly GCA_020248665.1. Lineage (GTDB taxonomy): Bacteria > Pseudomonadota > Gammaproteobacteria > Burkholderiales > Burkholderiaceae_E > UBA4615. Next base: position 9,347 of record JADCHE010000076.1, read on the forward strand.
CGTTGAGGTCCTGCAGGTCGCGGCGCAGCGACACCTCGCGGCTGCGGATGGCGAACGTCTCGGCCATCGCCGCACCGGTGTCGGTCGCCAGCCGCTGCAGCAGCAGGTACAGGAGCACCAGCAGGCCGGAGACGCCCCAGCGGCTCCAGTCGGCGAGCTCGGGGCTCGACACCAGCGACCACTGGATCGCGAGCAGCCCCAGGATCGGCGCGGAGAACGCCCGGAACAGCTTGCCGCTGACGACGACGCCCGAGGTCAGCCCGACCAGGATCATCGTCACCAGCGCGCGCTCGGTCAGGTCGAGCCACGGGAACGCGAGCACGCTGCTCGCCTGCAGGCAGCCGTTGAAGAGGCTGATGCGGCTCGCGTACGCGAGCCGCTCGGCGTCGGGCCGCGAGGTATCGGCCGCCAGGCGCGGCATCGACCACGCGCGGAACAGCTGGATGCCGATCGTGCCCGCCAGCCACGCGAGCAGGAACGGCATCGCGATCTTGTCTCGGGTCGCGCTGACGATCAGCAGCGAGGTCATCGAGACCGGTATCACGATCAGCCGCGACTGGCGCGCGACCGTGTCGAGCAGCGCCTGCGCGGCGCTCGGCGGCCCGATCGGTGCGGCCGTGACCGGACCGGCCGGCGCGTCAGCAGCCATGTCGGGTGGCCGGCGCCAGCCTCAGCTCCGCCGTCGCGTAGACCGCCTCGGTGCGATTGGACACGCCGAGCACGCGGAACGCGGCCGACAGGTGCTGCTTGACCGTGCCCTCCGACAGGCCGAGCTCGCGCGCGATCTGCTTGTTCGACCTGCCGCGCACCGCGAGCATCAGCGCGTCGAGCTGGCGCGCCGTCAGCACGTCGAGCGAGGTACCGGCCGACGCGGCGGTGGCCGGGACGCCGGCGCGGCGTTCGAGCACCGCGGGCGGCAGGTAGACGCCGCCCGCGAGTACCAGCCGCAGCGCGCCGATCAGCACCTCGGGCGTCGACGCCTTCGGGATGAAGCCCGATGCGCCGCCCTCGATGACCTCGCGGATCAGCGCAGGATCCTCCTCGCCCGACAGGGCGACGACGGTCGACTCGGGCAGCAGGGCACGGATGCGCGCGAACGCGCACAGGCCGCTGGCGCCGCGCAGGTTCAGGTCGAGCAGCACCAGTTCCGGCCGCCGCCCGGCGGGGGGCACCTCCTCCACCGACGCGGCCTCGACGAAGTCGACCGTCTCGTCGAGGTCCGACAGCAGCAGCCGCATGCCGCTGCGGAAGAGCGCGTGGTCGTCGACGAGCAGCACGAGCATGGCGTCGCGTCGGGGGGAGCCGGATTGGCGGACGATCACACTAGCGCGAAGCGCGGCCTCGCGGACGTCCCGCGCACGCCGTTGTGCCCGCGCTTCGCCCGAACGGCTGAGGGCGCACGGCCGCTCGCGGCACCGCGTCATTCGCCGATCAGGTGCACCGCCACCTCGCGCCGGTGAGGCCGGAGCCGGTGCTCGTAGAGCCAGATCCCCTGCCAGGTGCCGAGCCGCGGCGCACCGTCCGCGACCGGGATCGACAGCTGGACCGCGGTCAGCGCCGCGCGCACGTGTGCCGGCATGTCGTCCGGGCCCTCGTCGACGTGCTCGAACAGCGCATCGCCGTCGGGCACCAGCCGCGCGAGGAAACGCTCGAGGTCGGCGCGCACCGTCGGGTCGGCGTTCTCCTGCACGAGCAGGCTCGCCGAAGTGTGGCGAACGAACAGCGTCAGCAGCCCGTCCCGCAGGTCGGTCGAGGCGACCCAGCCCCGGACCTCGCGCGTCAGCTCGTGCAGCCCGCGGCCGCGCGTGGCCACGACGAGCGCGCCCTGCGCCTGGCGCATCGGCGGCGCGTCAGCGCGGGGCGTGCCGGCGGCCGACGATGAACGTGTAGCCGTTCGGGCCGTAGTGCTCGCTGTGGACGACGTCGCGCTCCACCTCGAGCAGGTCGCCCGGCCGGTAGGTGCGCGGGCCCTGCCCGCAGTCGATCGTCGCCTCGCCCTCGAGCACCAGCGCGAGCACGTCGAACGGGTGCGTGTGGTCGGGGATCACGGCGTTCGGCGCGAGCGTCTTCGTCAGGATCTCGTCGTAGCCCTCGGCGCGCAGGCGCGCCTCGAAGGCCTCGCGCTCGGCCTGGGTGGGTACGGCGTTCGGGGTCGGGGTCGGGGTCGGGGTCATCGCGGTCTCCTCACGAGGGTCCGGTCAGTAGGTGTAGACGCCGCGGCCGGTCTTGCGGCCGAGCCAGCCGGCCGCCACCATCTCCTTCAGCAGCGGGCACGGCCGGTACTTCGAGTCGGCGAACGCCTCGACGTAGACCTCCATCACCGCCAGGCACACGTCCAGGCCGATCAGGTCGGCGAGCGCGAGCGGGCCGATCGGGTGGTTGGTGCCGAGCCGCATGCCGGCGTCGATGTCCTCGGGCGACGCGAGGCCCTCGGCCAGCACGAAGAACGCCTCGTTGATCATCGGCACCAGGATCCGGTTGACGACGAAGCCCGGCGCGTTCTTCACGGTGATCGGCGACTTGCCGAGGCGCACCGCGAGGTCGCGCACCAGGTCGTGCGTCGCGTCGGAGGTCTGCAGCCCACGGATGATCTCGACGAGTGCCATCATCGGCACCGGGTTGAAGAAGTGCATCCCGATGAAGCGGTCGGGCCGCGACGTGGCGGCCGCGAGCTTCGTGATCGAGATCGACGAGGTGTTGGTCGCGACGATCGCGTCGGGTCCGAGCAGCGCGTCGAGCTGCTCCAGGATCCTGACCTTCAGATCGACGTTCTCGGTGGCGGCCTCGATGACCAGCGGCAGGCCCTTCAGGTCGTCGTAGCTCGTCGAGCCGCGGATCCGCGCGAGCGCGGCGTCGCGGTCGGCGGCCGACAGCTTGTCCTTCTTGACGAGGCGCTCGAGGCTCGTGCCGACTGCGCCGACGCCGCGGTCGAGCGCTGCCTGCGCGACGTCGACCATCACGACGTCGATGCCGCGCACGGCGCAGGCCTGCGCGATGCCGTTGCCCATGGTGCCGGCGCCGATCACGCCGATTCGCTGGATGCTCATGTGGTCGATGCAGTGGAGGACGGGACGACCCGCATTGTACGGGGCGGCCCGTCAGCGGCCGATCAGCGGCCCGAGGTCGGCCCAGCGGTACATGACCTCGTCGAGCCGCTGCGTGCCGACGGTCGTCGTGCGTTCGGCGGCCTGGCGGCCGCCGAGACGCTCGTAGAAGCCGCGCGCGGGCGCGTTGCGGGCGAGCGCCCAGATGGCGAGCGAGCCGAGCCCGCGACGGTCGAGGCCGCGCGCCATCGAGCGCAGCAGCCGCGTACCGAGGCCGGTGCGCTGCGCCTCCGGCAGCAGGTAGATCATCCAGACCTCGCCCTCGCGCCAGGGCACGCCGGCGCCGCGCGCCGCGCCACCGGTCGCGAAGCCGACCACGCGGCCTTCGTCGTCGGCGGCCACGCGGGTGAAGCCGGCCGCGGGTGCCGGGTCGAAGCTGCGCAGGTAGCGCTCGCGCCCGGCCTCGACCGACAGCGCGTCGAGGTAGGCGTCGTCGATGATGCCGCGGTAGGCGGCGCGCCAGCTCGCCACGCGCACGCGCGAGATCGACTCGGCGTCGACGGCCGTGGCCTCGCGGATCAGCGGGGACAGCGTCTGGATCATCGTCTCATCGTACGCCGTTCGGGTCGCCCGCGGCGACCTCGCCCGCGCGCGACCCGCCGGTCCAGAACTTCGGGAAGCGCACGCGCACCCAGTCACCGGACGCGGCCCACGCGATGCAGCTGTCGATCAGCGGCGGCGGTCGGTCGGGGTTCGTCGTGTAGGACTTCACGCGCATCTCGCGCATCGACTGGAACGCGACCGTGGCCATCTGCTGCAGCAGCTCGCGGATGTGCGTGCAGCCGTCGACGCCGCCGATGCGCTCGGCCGCCGCCTTCAGGAAGCCCTTGCGGATCGACAGCCCGACCAGCCGCGAGAAGTTCGCGGCGCCGCCCGGGCAGCTCGAGTGCGGGCCCGCCAGCGTGCGCGCCTCGAACGCGCGGATGGTGCCGTCGACGTCGACGGTCATCGTGACCGCCATGTCGTGCATCGGCGAGCCCGCGGGCAGCGGGCCCGCACCCCAGCCGGGCAGGTCGTAGTGCTTGACGTCGGTGAGCCGGGCCTCGACGTCGAGCAGCCCGTCGGGCCGCGCGAAGCCGTCGAGGCGGATGGTGCGGGTGTGAAGCGGCGTGCGTGCCGCGGTCGTCGTCGGGTCCACGGGGCTCCTCCTGATGCCCGCATTGAAGCACGCCGGCGCCGAGGCTACAGTGGGCCGACCGCCGCGAGCGCTCGCACGATGCCCGCCGAACCACCCCCGACCACCCCGACGCCCCGCCCCGACCCGGTGCAGCCCGCCGACGACGACGCCCGCGAGGCCGCGCGGCGGCTGCTCGGCGGCGCGCGCCACGGCGCGCTCGCGGTGCTCGAGCCGGGCACCGGTCACCCGCTCGCGAGCCGCGCCGCGGTCGCGCTCGACGCCGACGGCGCGCCGCTGGTGCTGCTGTCGGCGCTGTCCGCGCACTTCGGCGCGCTCGAGGCCGATGCGCGCTGCGCGCTGCTGGTGGGCGAGCCGGGCGCGGGCGACCCGCTCGCGCACCCGCGGCTCACGGTGATCGGCACCGCGCGCCGGCTCGGGCGCGACGGCCCGGACGCGGCGCGGGTGCGCGCCCGCTGGCTCGCCGCGCACCCGAAGGCGGCGCTCTACGTGGACTTCGCGGACTTCGCGTTCTGGCGGCTCGAGCCCGAGCGCGGCAGCCTGAACGGCGGTTTCGGGCGGGCGTACCGGCTCGGGCCCGCGGACCTGCTCGCAGCGCCGGGCGGCGGGTGAGCCGCGCGGGCGCGCCCGTCAGCGCGGGGTGGGCAGCGTGACCGGCAGCGGACGCTCGGTACCGGCCGCGGGCATCGCCGGCGACTCGTCGAGGCCCTTCTGCTCGGCGAGGAACTGCTCGACGAGGTCGAGGAACCGGTCGTAGAAGCGGCCCGGCGGGATGGTCTCGCTGCCGACCTTGACCAGCGAGTCCGTGGACGAGGCCAGCGGCAGCGAGATCGACCCGATCGGGCTGACGCCGACGCTCGCCGACATCGGGTTCTTCTTCAGGGTATAGCGGTCCTGCACCGCGCTGACGAAGGCGACGGTGGTCGGCTGGCCGCGCGCGAGCGGCGAGCAGACGACGTGGAACTCGATCTGCACGTGCTGCTCGCTCTCGGGCTGGAAGCGCTTGCGCGCGTCCATCTGGTCGTCCCGCGTGGCCTGGACGATGTAGCCCTGGCTGAGCAGCGCGCGCCGCGCCGCGTTGCAGGTGTCCGCGGGCGAGGCGACGAACTCGCGCGAGAACGCATCGCGTGCGTCGAAGGATTCGCGGTCGTAGACGCGCGGGTTCGAGGCCGGCGCGAGCGACGAGCACGCGCCGGCCGCGGCGGCCGCGCACAGCGCCAGCGTTCGGAGCAGCGGTGCGGCGTGGCGCGAGGCTCGGTTCATGGTGTTCATCCTGACTGCGGACGGCTCAGTCTACCCGCCGTCGGCGACCGCCTGCATCGCGGCCGCCCCCGTTGGGCGCGCGGCGGTCGGCCGACGCCGCCGGCCACGCTCGCGCGGGGCGACGGACGGTCGCCGCCACGCCCGAGGCTCAGCCGAGCACCTCGCGCGCGACGATCTCGCGCTGGATCTCGGAGGAGCCGCCGAAGATGGTGTAGGCCCGCGCGTTCAGGTACTGCGCGACCACCGGCCGCGCCTCGTCGTCGAGGCTCGAGAGCGGCGGGTGCAGGTGCATCGGCCGCTCGGTCTCCCAGACGAGCGCGTCGGCGCCGAGCGCTCGCACGGCCAGGCGCGTGATCGCCTGCTGCAGCTCGCTCCAGCGCAGCTTGAGCATCGAGGACACCAGGCCGCCCGGGTTCTGGCCGACCTGCATCGTCGCCATCACGCGCAGCTCGGTCGACTCCAGCGCGTCGACGTCGACCTCGACCGCCGAGACCGCGAGCGCGAGGTCCGGGTCGCCGAGGGCGCCTCGCGCGCCGGCGAGCGCGACCACCCGCTCGAGCGCCGCGCGCAGCCGCGCGGCCGCGAGCGCGCCACCGCGCTCGAACTCGAGCAGGTACTTGGCGATCGTCCAGCCCTGCCCCTCCTCGCCGACGCGGTTCGCGAGCGGTACCCGCACGCCGTCGAAGAACACCTGGTTGACCTCGTGGTCCCCGCTCGCGCTGCGGATCGGCCGCACGGTGATGCCGGGCGTGCGCATGTCGATCAGCAGGAAGCTGATGCCGTCCTGGCGGCGGGCGCTGTCGGCGCCGGTGCGCACCAGCGCGAACATCATGTCGGCATGGTGCGCGTGCGTGGTCCAGATCTTGGTGCCGTCGACGACGTAGGCGTCGCCGTCGCGGACCGCGCGGGTCTTCAGCGACGCCAGGTCCGAGCCCGAGCCCGGCTCGGAGTAGCCCTGGCACCAGACGTCCTCGCCCGACAGCATCCGCGGCAGCCAGCGCGCGCGCTGCTCGGGCGTGCCGAAGCGCATGATCACCGGCCCGGCCATCCGCAGGCCCAGCGGCGACAGCGGCGGGGCGCCGGCGCGCGCCAGTTCGGTCTCGAAGATCCAGCGGCGCACCAGCGACCAGCCGGCGCCACCGTGCTCGACCGGCCAGGCCGGCGCGACCCAGCCGCGCTCGAAGAGGATCCGCTGCCAGCGCAGGCAGACGTCGGGCTCGGAGAACACCGAGGTGTTGAGCCGCGTCGCGCGGACCAGATCGTCGGTCAGGCGCTCGCGCAGGAACACGCGGACCTCGTCGCGGAAGGCGAGGTCGTCGGCGTCGAGGATCGGGCTCATCGGGTGGCCTCCGCGGTCGGGCGGGATGCGCGCGCGGCGGCCGCGCGCTCGGCGGCGCGCAGCGTCGCGTGGCGGCGCAGGTGCCACTCCGCGGGCCCGAGCGTGGCGTCGAGCGCGAGCTGGCGCTTCAGGTGCCGCGAGACGCGCAGCTCGTCGGTGACACCCATGCCGCCGTGCAGCTGGATCGCCTCCTCGGCGACACGCCGCGCGACCGCGCCGACCTTCGCGCGGGCGCCGGCCGCGACCCGCGCATGCGCCCGTTCGTCGCCGGCGCGCGCCGCGTCGTCGAGCGCGAGCACCGCCGCGAGCGCCGTGGAGCGCGCCTCCTCGGCCGCGATCGCGAGGTCGGCGACCCGGTGGCGCAGCACCTGGTTGACCGCGAGCGGCCGGCCGAACTGCACGCGGGTGCGCAGGTAGGCGACCGTCTCGCGCAGCAGCGCGTCGATCGAGCCGACCGACTCGGCGCAGGCGACGACGAGCGCGCGGTCGTCGACGCGCGCCGATGCGGCCTCGTCGACGCCGGGCAGCCACGCGTCGTCGGGCAGGCGCGCGCCGTCGAGTTCGAGCCGGCACGCCCGCCCGCCGTCGACCGCGTCGAGCGCGGTCGCACGCGCGCCGACGGTGCCGCGCGGCACGACGAAATGCGCGGCGCCGTCGACGCCGAGCGCGCCGACCAGCCACGCATCGGCATCGCCGCCCGCCGGCAGCGCGCGCACGAGCCCGTCCAGCCGCCAGCTGCCGGCGTCGCGGACCGCGCGGACGACGTCGTCCCGGATGCGGTCGCGGCCGCCACGCTCGAGGGTCGCCGGGACCAGGTGCGTCGCGCCGTCGGCGAGCGCCGGCAGCCAGCGCGCGCGGCGCGCGGGGTCGGTGCAGGCGGCGAGCAGGCCCGCGGCCTGCACGGCGACCGGCAGCCACGGGTCGGGGGCGGCCGCGGCGCCCAGCGCCTCGGCGAGTGCGCACGCGTCGGCGAGCCCCTGGCCGAGGCCGCCGTCGGCCTCCGGCACGAGGACCGCGAGCCAGCCGAAGCCGGCGATCGCGCGCCGCCGCGCGGCGGGATCGAGGCCCTCGGCCTCGGCGACCCAGCGGGTCGCGGCGTGGTGGAGCAGGGTCTGCTCGGTGCTGCGCTGCAGGCTCATCGTCGTCTCGCGGTCGGTGCGCGAACGATGATACGCGCGCCCTCAGCGCCTCAGGACGAGCTGTGCCTGCACGAACGGAACGAGGCCGAAGGCGAGCTGCGCGGCGAGCCCGAGGAGGCCGGGCGGGGTCGTCCACGCGGCGAGCTGCTCGCCAGCGGTGCGGCCGAACAGCACCAGCCCGAGCACCCACTCGGCGGCGATCAGCACCGCGAGCGCGAGGCCGCCCATCACGAGCCGCGCGACGCTGGTCCGCGGCACGCGAAAGCCGCGCACCAGCCACGCGCTCGCGAGCCAGGAGGCGAGGAGCATCGCCGGCACCTCGACCGCGACCGCGGCGAGCTCGCCCAGGCGCGGCGCGAGCATCGTCACGCGCAGCGTGCCGAGCGCGAAGCCCACCGCGAACACGATGGCGAAGTAGAGGACGCCGGCGGTCAGGGCAGCGGGCATCCGGGTCTCCTGCGAGGTCGCCGCGGCCGCGAGCGCGGCCGTGCGACCGATTGTCGTCGATTCCGGCACGCGCGGGACGCCCGCGTCGAGATAATCGGCGGCCGGGCGCACGCCGCGCCGAAGGAGCCCACCGATGTCGACCCCGAGCTTCGAGACCCTGCTGTACGCTGTCGAGGACGGCGTCGCGACGATCACCCTGAACCGGCCCGAGCGGATGAACGCGTTCACCACGCGGATGCGCGACGAGCTGATCGCCGCGTTCGACGCCACCGACGCCGACGACGCGGTCCGCGCGGTGATCGTCACCGGCGCGGGCAAGGCGTTCTGCGCCGGCGCCGACCTCTCGGCCGGCGGGCAGACCTTCGACTACGCCGAGCGCCGCGACGCTGCACGCGAGTCGGTCCGCGTCGGCGACGTCTACCGCGACGGCGGCGGGATGGTGACGCTGCGCATCTTCCGCAGCCTGAAGCCGGTGATCGGCGCGATCAACGGCGCCGCGGTCGGCGTCGGGGTCACCATGCAGCTGCCGATGGACATCCGCCTTGCGTCGACCGCCGCGCGCTTCGGCTTCGTGTTCTCGCGCCGGGGCATCACGCCCGAGGCCGCGTCGACCTGGTTCCTGCCCCGCGTGGTCGGCATCCAGACCGCGCTCGAGTGGTGCTACACCGGCCGGGTGTTCGACGCCCAGGAGGCGCACCGCGAGCGGCTGGTCAGATCGCTGCACGCGCCCGAGGACCTGTTGCCGGCCGCGCGCGCGCTCGCCCGGGAGATCGCGGACAACGCCGCGCCGGTGTCGGTCGCGCTCGCGCGGCAGATGCTGTGGCGAATGGCGGGGGCCGACGACCCGATGCGCGCGCACCGCGTCGACAGCCGCGCGATCCAGGCGCGCGGCCGCTCGGCCGACGTGCGCGAGGGCGTCGGCGCGTTCCTCGAGAAGCGCCCGCCGCGCTTCCCCGACCGCGTCTCCGCCGACCTGCCCGATTTCTTCCCGTGGTGGGACGAGCTGCCGTTCGAGTGAGCCGCGGCGCTCGGCCGGTGGCGGGCACGGGGTCGCCCGCGGGCACGACCGCCGCCGCGCCGTGCCGGTGGACCGCGACGAGCGTGCGCATCGGCATCGGTCGCACGATGCCCCAGCCCTGCGCGGCGTCGACGCCGAGCTCGCGCATCCGCTCGAGCGCCGCGGGCGTCTCGACGCACTCGGCCACGGTCGGGGCCCCGGCCGCGCGCGCGACGCGGACGATCGAGTCGACGATCTGGCGCTCGAGCGGGCCGTCGATCTTCACCCGGTCGGGCGCGAAGCCGAGCCCGCCGCGCACCAGGACCTCGGTGTTGCGCATCGCGCCCTCGATGCCGGTGATCGGGTCGGACTCGGTGATCTCGAGCTCGATCGTCCGCGGGGCCACCCCGGTCGCCGCGAGACGCCCGAACGGGAACGCCGGGAACCCAGGGTCGGCGACCGTCGGGCCGGTCGGGTTGATCGCGCAGGTCGCGGTGCAGCCGCGCGGCGCAGCGTCGCGGCCCTGGCGCTCGAGCGTGCGCGCGACCACCTGCCGATCGAAGGCCTGCGACATGCCGATCCGCGCGAGCAGCGCCAGGAAGGCGGCCGGCGGGATCTCGCGTCCCGCCTCGTCGACCAGCCGCGACGGCACCTCGTCGTGCAGCCGGCCGCGGGTGCCGTCGGCCCGCACGATCGGCTGCCCGAGCCGCCGCAGCCGGCCTTCCCGGACCGCGTCGCGGACCGAGCGCATCGCGCGCAGCCCGCCGCGATCGTGCTCGACCGGCGGCGCCGACAGCGGCAGCCGGCGGTAGCGCTCGGGGTCGGCCCGCGCCTGCTGGCGGGCGATCGCCATCGCCGCGGCCCCGGCGCCCCGCTCGGCGGCCCACGCCGCGATCCCGAGGGCCGCGGATACCGCGAGCCGCGGGCCGCCGGCGAGCACCGCGACCAGCGCGACCAGCGCGACCGAGGTCGGCAGCCACATCAGCATCAAGGCCCCGTCGCCGAACGCGGGCGCCCGCGACAGCGCCGCGGCGCCGTCGACGGCGATCGCGGTGGCCAGCGCCTGCAGGAGCGCGCGCGGCCCGGCGGGAGCGGGGACGGGAACGGGGGACACGCACGCCGCGTCCGCCCCGGGTCGGCGGACGACCGTACGGACGAGCGTGGCCATGTCGCCGGTGTTCCGCGGCGGAGCGTGCCGGCCGACGGGCGGCGGGCGGGCGGCGGCCGGACGGTGCGTGCTACCCTGCGCCGCACCCCCCGGAGGAGACCCCCGTGCGCTGCATCGCCCGCATGCTGGCTGCCGTCCTGGGCGCGACGCTGGCCGTCGCCCCCGTGATCGCGCAGGCCCAGGCGTTCCCGAGCAAGCCCATCCGCTGGATCGTCCCGTTCCCACCCGGCGGCCCCACCGACGGCTTCTCGCGCGGCGCCGCGCAGAAGCTCTCCGAGGTGCTCGGCGTGCCGGTGATCGTCGAGAACGTGCCCGGCGCGGGCGCCTCGATCGGCATGGAGCGGGTCGCGCGCTCGGCGCCGGACGGCTACACGATCGGACTGGCGACGACCGGCACGCACGCGATCAACCCGCACCTCTACGGGCCGCGCCTGCCCCACGACACCACGAAGGACTTCACGCCGCTCACGCTCGCCGTCCGCTACGTGAACGTGCTCGTCGTGAACCCGAAGCTGCCGATCGACTCGGTCGGCGACCTCGTCGCGTACGCGAAGGCGAACCCCGACAAGGTGACCTTCGGCTCGGCCGGCAACGGCTCGTCGAACCACCTGTCGGGCGAGGTGCTGAAGATGGTGACCGGTGCGCCGATGCAGCACGTGCCCTACCGCGGCAGCGCGCCGGCGCTCGCCGACGTGATCGCCGGCAACATCACCTTCATGTTCGACATCCTGATCACCGCGATGCCCTCGGCGCAGGCCGGGCGCGTGAGGGCGATCGCCGTGACCAGCGAGCGCCGCTCGCCGTTCGCGCCGACCGTCCCGACGATGGCCGAGGCCGGCGTGAAGGGCTTCGCGGAGGCCGGCAGCGACCTGTGGTTCGGCATCGTCGGGCCGGCCGGCATCCCGAAGCCGGTGGTGCAGAAGCTCAACGAGGCGCTGATCACCGCGATGCGCTCGCCCGAGATGCGCCAGCGGATGTCGGCCAACGGCTTCGAGCCCTGGACCAGCACGCCCGAGGACTTCGCGAGGGTGATCCGCGACGACCGCGACCGCTGGGGCCCGATCGTCCGGGCTTCGGGCGCGAAGGTCGACTGAACGCGGGGAGGCCGCGATGGACATGACCCGACCCGGGGGCGTCGCGCCGGCCGGCGCCGACGCGATCCCCGACGCGCGCGGCATCAACCTGTACCGCGCCGACCCAATGGCCGCGCCGCTGTTCGCGACCTACCTGCCGCGCGAACTGTTCGAGCACCTCGCGCCGCACTTCGACCGGCTGGGCGGGCTCGCGGGCGCGCGCCTCGACGAGCTCGCGTCGGTCGCGGACAAGCACCCGCCGACGCTCTCGGTGCGCACGCGGCGCGGCGTGGACGAGTCGCGCGTCGTCAAGCACCCGGCCTACGTCGAGCTCGAGCGTGTCGCGTTCTGCGAGCTCGGCCTGGCGGCGATGTCGCACCGCGGCGGCGTGCTCGGCTGGCCCGAGCCGATGCCGCCCGCGGCCAAGTACGCGCTGACCTACCTGCTGGTGCAGGCCGAGTTCGGGCTGTGCTGCCCGGTGTCGATGACCGACTCGCTTGCGCGCACGCTGCGCCGCTACGGCGACCCGGCGCTGGTGGAGCGGGTGCTGCCGCTGGTCACCGCGCTCGACCTGGACGCGCTGCACCAGGGTGCGATGTTCATGACCGAGCAGGGCGCGGGGTCGGACGTCGCCGGCACCGCGACGCTCGCGCTGGAGCGCGCCGACGGTACGTTCGCGTTGACCGGCGACAAGTGGTTCTGCTCGAACCCCGATGCGGGCTTCGCGATGGTGCTCGCTCGCAGCGAGCCGGCGGCCACGCAACCGGGGCTCAAGGGGGTGTCGCTGTTCCTGCTGCCGCGCAGCCTGGCCGACGGCACGCCGAACGCCTACCGGATCCTGCGCCTGAAGGACAAGCTCGGCACGCGCTCGATGGCGAGCGGCGAGATCCGCCTCGAGGGCGCGACCGCGTGGCTGGTCGGCGAGCGCGGGCGCGGCTTCCAGCAGATGGCCGACATGGTCAACAACTCGCGGCTGTCGAACGGCGTGCGCGCGGCCGGGCTGATGCGCCGCGCGCTGACCGAGGCGCTGCACGTCGCGCGCAACCGGGTCGCGTTCGGGCGACCGCTCGTCGAGATGCCCCTGATGCGCCGTCAACTCGCGAAGATGGCACTGCGCGCCGAGCAGGCGCGCACGATGGTGTTCCAGACCGCAGGCGCCCTCGCGCGTGCCGACCGCGAGGGCGGCCGCGCAGCGACGCTCGCCCGGATCATGACGCCGCTGATCAAGTTCCGCGCCTGCCGCGACGCGCGCGTCGTCACCGGCGATGCGATGGAGGTTCGCGGCGGCTGCGGCTACATCGAGGAGTGGAGCGACGCGCGGCTGCTGCGCGACGCGCACCTCGGCTCCATCTGGGAGGGCACGAGCAACATCGTCGCGCTCGACGTGCTGCGGGCCGCGAACCGCCACGACGCGCTGCCGGTGTTGCGCGCGCACGTCGACGCGCTGCTCGCCGACGGGGCGCCCTGCACCCCGGCACTCGCCGCGCTGCAGTCGCGCTGCGTCGACCGCGCGTTCGCGCTCGCGGCCGACGCCGCCCGCGACGATCGCGCCGAGCTCGCCCGGCAGGCCGCATCGGCGCTCTACCACGCGACGACGCTCGCCGGCCTGCGCTGGGAGGCCCGCCACGCCGGCCTGCCGTTGCGCGCCCGGCTCGCCGACGACGTGCTGCGCCACCGGCTCGCGCCGCGCGACCCCCTCGACGCGCCGGCCGACGCGCCGGCCGTCGAGCTCGAACCGGAGGGCGAGCTCGACCGTTGACCGACCGCCGCCCGGGGTCGCCTTCGAGACCCCGGTCGACGGGCGCTATCCTTGCCCAGCCCGACACACGAACGACACCTACACACACGGACACCCCCGGGGGAGACTCGATGCCCGACGCCCGCAAGCCGGACCGGCCGCACGCCAGCGCTGCCGCGCACCCGATCGACGACGACGACCTCGACGGCCTGGCCGCGCGGCGCGATGCCACGCCCGCCGGCCCGTCCGGGCTCGGCGACCGGCTCGCGTTCCTGCTCGGCTTCGTCCGCGACCCCGCGGGCGTCGGCTCGGTCGTGCCGAGCTCTCACCGCCTGGAGCGCCGCCTGGTGCGCAACGCGCGGATCGCCGAGGCCCGCACGGTCGTCGAGCTCGGTCCCGGCACCGGCGGCACGACCCGCGCCTTCCTCGACGCGATGTCGCCGCAATCGCGGCTGCTCGCGATCGAGCTCGACCCGGTCTTCGCGGGCCGCCTCGGCGATCAGCTCCGCGACCGGCGGCTGCACGTCGAGTGCGGCAGCGCCGAGCGGATCGGCGAGATGCTCGCCGCGCGCCGGCTGTCCGCGCCCGACGCGATCGTCTCGGGCATCCCGTTCTCGACGATGCCGCAGGACGTCGGCGAGCGGATCGCGGCGCAGATCGCTCAGGTGCTGCGGCCGGGTGGCGTGTTCGTCGCCTACCAGGTGCGCCCGCGCGTGGCCGACTTCACCAGCCCCCACCTCGGCACGCCGAAGTTCGAGTGGGAGTTGTGGAACGTGCCGCCGATGCGCGTGTTCACCTGGGTGAAGCCGGCCGCCTGACGCGCCGAGCGCGGCGCTACTGCGTCCGGACGATCTCGTCCGTGATCCGGTATCCGCCATCGAGCCAGTCGACGATCTCTCGCGCGGCCGGGTGGTCGTAGTCCGCGTACTTCGCGCGCAGCGCGGGCAGCGCATCGCCGAGCCGGTCGAGGCCGGTGTCCTGCAGCGCGATCAGATCGCCGCGGACCGCGTCGGCGAGGGGCCCGTCTCCGAGCACTTCGCGGCACGCGCGCGCGAACGCGTCACCGTACGCGTAGGCCGCGTCGCCCATCCGGTAGCGCTCGGCGAGCGTCAGCAGCGGGATGCAGCCGAGCTCGGGCTGCAGCGCGGGGTTCACCGCGTGGCCGTCGAGCAACGCCGCGTTCGAGGCGGGCCGCCCGGTCGCCGCGCGCAGGTGCAGCGCCTGCGACATGCGCGGGCCGTCGTTGACCGGGTAGTTGTCCCAGAGCACCGGGCGACGCCCGAGCGTCTCGGCGACGCGCGACAGGTGTGCCGCGCCGTACTCGCGCGAGCAGACCTCCTCGCCGGTCCAGAACACCCCGACCGAGGGATCGAGCAGGCGGCCGAGTCGCACGAGATAGTCGGGCGGGCGCGCGCCGAACACGCGGTCGAGCACCGGGTCGTCGGAGTAGTAGCTCGGGCACGCGTAGAGGCGCGAGGCGCGCGTGCGACCGGCGACGAACGCGACGAGCGCGGCCTGCCGGTCAGCAAGCGCGGGATCGTCGCCGCGGATGTCGTCGAACAGCAGCGCGAGCGCGTCGAGGCCGACCGCGGCGTCGAGCGTCGCGACGCGTGCCGCGAGCCGCGTCCAGTCGGCCGAGCCCGGCGCGCCGTCGAATTCGTGCGGCGACAGGCCCACGCCGAAGCGCATCCCCGCCGCCCGGCACGCGCGCGCGAAGGCCGCGATCGGCGCGAGTTCGTCGTCGGTCATCGGCTCGCGCCAGTGGCGACGCAGCGCGGTCGCCGCCTTGGGCGCATACAGGAAGAAGCCGAAGCCGCGCGCGGCGAGCCGCGTCGCGACCCGGGTGCGCGCCTCCCAGCTCCAGGGTCGGCCGTAGTAGCCTTCGACGATGCCGAGATCGACGGGGAGCGTGGAGGACGACGGCGTCATGGGCGGATCCGGACGGCGCGAGGCGGGTGCCGCATTGTCCGCCATCGACGCGCCGGCGCGCGACGACGGTGCCGATGCCGATGCCGGGCGCATCGAGCAGGCCCGCTTCGACCTGGCGCGGCTGCGCCGCTTCTGGGCGATCGCCGGCCCGTTCTGGCGCTCCGAGGAGCGCTGGCGCGCGGGCGTGCTGGTCGCGCTGCTCGCGCTGCTGCTGCTCGGGCAGACCGCCTTCAACCTGCAGTTCGTCCGCCAGAGCGGCGAGCTGACCTCGGCGCTCGCCGCGGGCGACGCCGACCGGTTCTGGTCCGCGATCCGGTTCACGCTCGCGCTGCTCGCGGTCGCCGTGCCGATCTGGGCGACCTACTACTGGGTCCGCGACACGCTCGGCCTGCACTGGCGACGGTGGCTCACCCGCCGCTTCCTCGACGCCTGGCTCGGCAACCGCGCGTACTACGCGCTCGGCGGACGCGGCGACATCGACAACCCCGACCAGCGGATCGCCGAGGACGTCGCGACCTTCACGCAGCAGTCGCTGTACTTCCTGATGGTCGCGCTCGGCGCGGCGATCCAGCTCGCCGCGTTCGTCGCGCTGCTGTGGTCGATCTCGCGCGAGCTGGTGTACTTCCTCGTCGGCTACGCGGTGTTCGGCACCGTGATGACGACGGCGGTGTTCGGGCGGCCGATGGTGGGGCTGAACTTCCGGCAGCTGCGGCGCGAGGCCGACTTCCGCTTCGGGCTGGTGAGGATCCGCGAGCACGCCGAGGCGATCGCGTTCTCGCACGGCGAACGCGACGAGACCGAGCGCGCGATGCGCGGCTTCGAGCGCGTGTTCCGCAACGTGCGCCGGCTGCTGCGGATGCAGTTCGGGCTCAACCTGTTCCAGTACACGTTCAGCTTCCTCACGATCGTGCTGCCCAGCGCGATCATCGCGAACCGCGTGCTGTCGGGCGAGCTCGAGGTCGGGCACGCAGTGCAGGCGGGCGGCGCGTTCACCGCGATCCTCGCGGCGCTGACCGTCGTCGTCGACCACTTCGAGGGACTGTCGCGGCTCTCGGCGGGGGTGGACCGCCTCTACGGCTTCGCGCGCTCGCTCGACGCGCACGCCGACGGCGCATCGGCGGTGGCCCCGCTGGTCGCGCGGCCGCCGGCGGCGCCTCCCGAGGTCGACGACGGGCCGCGGATCGCCACGGTCGCCGCGCGGCGGCTCGCGCTGGAGCGCGTGACGGTGCAGACGCCCGATCGGCTGCGTACGCTGCTGGCCGACCTGACGATCGAGGTCGAGCCGGGCCGCGGGCTGCTGATCGTCGGCGGCAGCGGCGGGGGCAAGAGCTCGCTGCTGCGTGCGATCGCGGGGCTGTGGACCGCGGGCACCGGACGCATCGAGCGGCCCGGCCCCGACCAGATGACGTTCCTGCCGCAGCACCCGTACATGGCGCTCGGCACGCTGCGCGAGCAGCTGCTCTATCCCGACCGCGCGCGGCGCATCGACGACGCCGCACTGCTCGCGCTGCTCGAGCGCGTCAACCTCGGCGAGCTCCCCGCGCGGCTCGGCGGACTCGACGCCGCGCAGGACTGGGCGAAGGTGCTGTCGATCGGCGAGCAGCAGCGGCTCGCGTTCGCGCGGGTGCTGCTCGCCGAGCCGCGCTACGCGATGCTCGACGAGGCGACCAGCGCGCTCGATGCGGCCAACGAGGAGCGGCTGTACCTCGAGCTCGCGGCGACGCGAACCACCGCGGTCAGCGTCAGCCACCGCCAGGGCGTCGTGCGGTACCACGACCGGATCCTCGAACTGCCGGGCGACGGCACGTGGCGGATCGTGCCCGCCGACGGGTACCGCCTGGAGTGAACGGACGCGGGCGTCGGCGGAGCCGGGCGCCGCGGACGTTCAGCCGTCGGACCGGCGCACCCGCGCGTTCAGGTAGTCGACGAGCTGCGCGAGCGTGTCGAGCCTCGCGTAGTCGGACTCCGGCACCTTGACGCCGAGGCGCTCGTCGAGCGCGATCATGACGTTCAGCCAGTCCATCGAGTCGAGATCGACCTGGTGGCGCAGCGGGCGCGCGTCGTCGAGCGCCGCTGGATCGACCTCCGGTGCGATCGACAGGATCGCGTCGAGCACCTCGGCCCGCAGCGCGGTACGTGCATCGTCCATCGCTTCATCCTCCGTCGGGCGAATCGAGCGTCTCGGGCCGCTGGAGCCGTTCGCGCAACTCGGCAAGGTACAGCGCGCCGCGGTGGCCGTCGGACACGCGGTGGTCGGCCGACAGCGTCGCGGTGACCACCGGCATCGGACCCACGAAGCCGTCCCGGACCCAGGGTCGCTCGACGACGGCGCCGAAACCGACGATCGCGACCTGCGGCGGATAGATCACGCCGAAGACCGACTCGACGCCCTGGTCGCCGAGCTGCGTGACGGTGATCGTCGGGTCCGACATCTCCGAGCTGCGCAGGCTTCCGGCGCGCGCCCGCCGGACCAGGTCGGCGAGGTCGCGCATCAGCGTCGCGAGCGGCTTGCCCTGCACGTCGTGGATCGCCGGCGCGACCACGCCGCCCCCGCGCATCGAGATCGCGACGCCCGCGTGCACGGCCGCGCTGGGCTCGAAGCGGCCATCGCGCATCGTGCCGTTGAGCTCGGGCACGCGCGCGATCGACACCGCCGCGGCCTTCAGCAGCAGCGCGGCGGGCAGCACGCGCTCGGCGACGCCGACGCTCTCGTTGCGGCGCCGCAGCCAGTCGAGCGCGATGCCCATCGGGATCGTCTCGGCGAGGTAGTAGTGGGGGATCTCGCGCTTCGATCGCGTCATCGCGGCGGCGATCGACGCGCGCATCGCGGCCTGCCGCGCGGCCGCGTCCGCCGGCAGGAAGGCCCCGGCGGCAGTCGGCGGGTGCGGCGGGACGGCGGCACGCGAGGCGGGGACCGCG
>JADCHE010000077.1 GCA_020248665.1 Burkholderiales bacterium
ACGAGGCCGAGCGCCTCGCAGTGCCGCGCCATCCTCGCGTAGCACGCGGCCGCATCGGGCCGGAAGACGTCGGGGCCGGCGAGGTAGATCGAGGGCATGGATGCGTCGGGGCGCGTACGCCCCGGGTTCGGCCGCACTGTACCCCAGCACGCGCGCCATCCGTGAACGTCCCGACGCGACGTGGGGCGGCCGCGTGCGCTCGCCCCGGTATCATCGCGGCATTCCTCCGCGCGCGCCCTCGATGTCGCCCCTGCCCTCGATCTACCTCGCCGGCCCCGACGTCTTCCGGCCCGATGCGGCCGCGTGCTACGCGAGGATGGCGCGGCACTGCGAGGCGCTCGGCCTCGTCGCGCTGCGCCCCTCGGACGGCGCGGGCGTCGACCGTCTCGACGAGCGGGGCGCCGACCTCGCGCAGCGCATCTACGAGGGCAACGTCGCGCTGATCCGCCGCTGCGACGCGGTGGTCGCCAACCTCGCGCCGTTCCGCGGGCACGTGGAGCCCGACAGCGGCACGGTGTTCGAGGTCGGCGTCGCGATCGCGCTCGGCAAGCCGGTGGCGGCCTACCTGCCGCAGCACTCGATGAGCTACGCGGAGCGCGTCGCGCGGCACTTCCCGACGCGGACCGACGCGCACGGCACGCTGTGGGACGACGCGCACGGCTGCTGGGTCGAGGGCTTCGGCGAGCCGCTGAACCTGATGCTCTCGCGCTCGACGCGGCTGTTCGGGACGTTCGAGGCGGCGGTGGCGCACCTCGCGGGCGTGCTCGCCGCGCCGCGCGCGCCGGTCGCGGCCGCCTGAGCGCGCCGGCTCAGACCGCGACCCGCGTCTCGAACTTCGCCCGCAGCACGGAGAAGTACGTCCGCACGTTGCGCACGTTCGACTCGCTCGCGAGCACGCGGTGCGCGAACGCGCGGTACGCGGCCATGTCGCGGACCTGCAGCACCAGCACGAAGTCCGGGCCGGGCGAGACGCGGTAGCACTGCTGCACCGCCGGCTCGGCGACCGCGCGCGCCTGGAACGCGTCGAGCAGCTCGCTCGCCTGCCGGTCCAGCGTCACCTCGACGATCGCGGTGAGCGACGGGCCGAGCGCGTCGGGGGCGACGATCGCGACCCTGCGCTCGATGACGCCCCGCTCGACCAGCCGGCGCACCCGCCGCAGGCAGGTCGGCGCCGACGCGTGCACGCGCGCGGCGAGCGCCACGTGCGACAGCGACGCGTCGTCCTGCAGGAGCGCGAGGATCCGGCGGTCGAGGTCGTCGAGGTCGACCGCCGGGGCGGGCGGCCGAGGCGGCGGGCTCGCGGACGTGTCGGCAGGCGGCGGGGCGTGCATCGATCATGCGGTGCAGTGGCATTCATTGAAAGATTACTTCGACTTGGCATCCAGACGCACGAATCGTTCATTGAATCCCCGGATCAGACGGCATCCTTCACCACCACCGCCCTAGCATCCGGTCTCCCCCGCCCCACCGGAGCCCGCCATGTGTGGCATCGTCGCTGCCGTCTCCACCCGGGACATCGTCCCCGTCCTGATCGAGGGCCTGCGCCGCCTCGAGTACCGCGGCTACGACTCGTGCGGCGTCGCGCTGCACGCCGGCGACCGGCCACAGCGCGCGCGCAGCACCGCGCGGGTCGCCGACCTCGCCGGACAGGTCCGCGCCGAGGGCCTGGCGGGCTTCACCGGCATCGCGCACACCCGATGGGCGACGCACGGCGCACCGCGGACCGACAACGCGCACCCGCACTTCTCGCCCGACGACACGCGCCCGCGGATCGCGCTGGTCCACAACGGCATCGTCGAGAACCACGAGGCGCTGCGCGAGGAGCTGGTCGCGCGCGGCTACCTGTTCCGCAGCCAGACCGACACCGAGGTGATCGTGCACCTCGTCGACCACCTCTACGACGGCGACCTGCTCGAGGCGGTCCGCGGCGCGGTCGCCCGGCTGCGCGGCGCCTACGCGATCGCGGCGTTCTGCGGCGACGAGCCGCACCGCGTCGTCGGCGCGCGGTCGGGCTCGCCGCTGGTCGTCGGCGTGGGCGAGCACGAGGGCTTCCTCGCCTCCGACACGCTCGCGCTCGCCGGCGTCACCGAGCGCTTCGTGCACCTGCGCGACGGCGACGTCGTCGACCTGCAGCTCGGTCGCCACTGGATCGTCGACGCCGACGGCCGCCCCGCCGAGCGGCCCGTGCAGGTGGTGCGCGCGCACGCAGCGGCGGTCGACCTCGGGCCGTACCGGCACTACATGCAGAAGGAGATCTTCGAGCAGCCGCGCGCGCTCGCCGACACCCTCGAGGGCGTCGAGGCGACGATGCCCGAGCTCTTCGGAGACGCCGCATGGAAGACGATGAAGGACGTCGACGCGGTGCTGGTGCTCGCCTGCGGCTCGAGCCACGTCGCCGGGCTGGTCGCGCGCCAGTGGATCGAGGCGTTCGCGCAGCTGCCGACGACGGTCGAGATCGCGAGCGAGTACCGCTACCGCGCGAGCGTGCCCAACCCGCGCACGCTCGTGGTCGCGATCTCGCAGTCGGGCGAGACCGCCGACACGCTCGCCGCGCTGCGCCATGCGCGCTCGCTCGGCATGGCGCGCACGCTCGCGATCTGCAACGTCGCGACGAGCGCGCTGGTGCGCGAATGCGCGCTGGCCTACGTGACCCGGGCTGGCACCGAGATCGGCGTCGCGTCGACGAAGGCGCTGACCACGCAACTCGCGGCGCTGTACCTGCTCGCGGTCGTGCTCGGCCAGCTGCGCGGACGGATCGACGACGCGCAGGCGGCGGAGCACCTGCGCGCGATGCGCCACCTGCCGGTCGCGCTGCGCGCGGTGCTCGCGCTCGAGCCGCAGCTGATCGCCTGGGCCGAGCGCTTCGCCGCGAAGGACCACGCGCTCTTCCTCGGCCGCGGCCTGCACCACCCGGTCGCGATGGAGGGCGCGCTGAAGCTTAAGGAGATCTCGTACGTGCACGCCGAGGCGTACCCAGCCGGCGAGCTCAAGCACGGCCCGCTCGCGCTGGTCACCGAGGCGATGCCGGTGCTGGTCGTGGCACCCGGCGATGCGCTGCTCGAGAAGCTGGTCTCGAACATGGAGGAGGTACGCGCCCGCGGCGGCGAGCTCTACGTGCTCGCCGACGGCGACAGCCGGATCCCGTCGGGCGACCGGGTCCACGTGATCCGCCTGCCCGAGCACTACGGCTGGCTGTCGCCGATCCTGCACGTCGTGCCGCTGCAGCTGCTCGCGTACCACGCGGCGCTCGCGCGCGGCACGGACGTGGACAAGCCGAGGAACCTGGCGAAGTCGGTCACCGTCGAGTGAGGCGTTGCCTCACCAGCGGAACGTCGCCCCCACCAGCGGCCCGTCGAGCTTCAGCGTCTCGATCGCGGTGTCCGAGGCTATCCGGTACTCCATGTGCCGCCACGTGGCCACGATCTCGCCCCAGCCCGTCGCGTAGCCGACGCCGGCCATCGCCTGCCAGGTCAGGTCGGACTGGCCAAAGCCCGCGTCGACGTACAGCGGGAAGAACCACGGGCTGTCGTATCCGGCCGATATCCTCGCGCGCAGGCCGAAGATCGCATCGAGGTTGCCGATGCTCGCGCTCGCCCCGCCCGCGCGGCCGGGCGCGGGAATCGGTCCGACGTTGCCGGTGAAGGTCCAGTCGAGGGTCTGCCGGGCGTGGAGGTAGCGCAGGCCTGCGATCGCGTCGAGCGTCAGGTCCGCCCGGTCGACCGCGCGGTAGTAGCCGGCGAGCGTCCAGATGTTGGTCTTGAGGTCGAACTCGGTGGTCGCGCTCGCGCCTGCGGGGATGCCGAGGTTGCCGACGGTGCCGCTGCGCACGTCGTCGCGGGTGGCGCCGACGCTCATGTAGATCACGTCGGCGAAGGCGCCCCATGCGCCCTGCCGCATGTCGAAGTTGCCCTGGAACGTGAACTCGAGCTTCTCGAGCAGGTCGCCGACGTCGACGCGGAAGTCGCCGCCGCCCGGGGCCGCGCCGAACCGTGTCCGGCCGCTGATGTCGGGGAACCAGCCGTAGAGGCTCGCGGAGAACCGCAGCGGCTCGCCCGCCTGCGCCCTCGCGGTAGCGGGCGCCAGCAGCAGCAGCGGGACCGCCACCGCGACGGCGGCCCGCAGCACGGTCCGCACCATGTTCGCTCGAATGAGGTCCATCGTCGATCCGTCCTCGTGTCGTCGTTCGTTCGCCGGTGTCAGCGGCGCACGGAGCGGCGCGCGACGCCGCCGACGTTGCCTGCGACACCGGGCTGGTTGATGCCCGGGTCCACCACGCCGATGCCGGGGGCACCGACCCCGACGCCCGGCGCGACGCCGACGCCCGGGGCGCCCACGCCGACGTTGCCGGCCCGGCCTGGCTGGTTGATGCCGGGGTCGCGGGTCACGCCCGGCCCCGGCGCACCGACGCCGAGGCCCGGGTCGCGCGCGGCCGCGGTGCCGGCGACGCCCGCCAGGAGCGCCGCCCCCAGCGCGATCGCGCCCGCGTACCGTACCAGTGCTCGATTCATCGCGTCGCTCCGCTCCATGCATGGGGTCCGGACGCGGTCACTGCACCACGTAGACGAGGTTGTTGCCCTGGAACGCCGCCCGGTAGGTGACGTTCCCGCACTTCTGGTAGGACACGCCACCCTGTGTCTGCGACACGCATCCGGCCGGCAGGGCCGTCACCACGGTGCCGACCGCGGGCGCGCCCGACTGCTGCTGCGCCACCGCAGCCTGCTGCTGCGCGGTGGCCTGCTGCTGCTGCGCCGTCGCGGCCTGCTGCTGCGCGGTCGCCTGCTGCTGCTGCGCCGTCGCGGCGGTGGTCGAGCTCGCCGCGGCACTGGTGGCGACCACGGTCCGCCGCGTGGTGCGGCGCGCGACCCCGGCGACCGACACCGGGGTCAGCGGCGCACCCACGACGGCATGGGCCTCGCGCGCCAGGCGGACGCCGACGAGCCCCTCGGTCGACGGCTCGGTGATCCAGGTCAGCGCCATCGCCGCGGCGAGGACGATCGGCTTCACGATCCTGTTCGGTCTCACGGCAGCGTCCTCGTACTCAGCGCGTTAAGAAGTCGACCTTCTTGTGCCCGTCCGGCGGCACGAACCTGAACGTGCGCGCGTCGAACTTGGGCTGCAGGTTCCACTTGGTCATCGTCACCGCGAACTGCGGCGCGTTGGGCAGGTCGCGCGTCGTGATCACGAAGCGGCGCACCAAGGGCTGCGGCCCCTCCTGCACCCAGACCTGCAGGTCGACGTGCGGGGCGCGGAACGCGAGCTGGTCGCAGCGCACGCCCTCGATCACCGACTTGCCCACCACGAAGCTCTGGGTGACGCCGTCCATCAGGATGTCGTAGGCGTTCGCGTAGATCAGGTCGCCGGCCGGCGCGACGATGTCGAGCGACGCGCGCGCGAAGTCGAGCATGCCCTCCAGGGTGTCGGGGGCCGACACCTGCGCGTAGACGTCGTTCTCCAGGTTGCGCAGCGTCAGCGACCGGCCGTCGTAGATGAACAGCTGCTCGACGAGGTCGCCGGTGCGCTCGGCGCGCAGCTTGTTCGGCCTCTGCACCGACTGGCGCGCCGTGTGGTTGAACTCCACCTTCTGGCCCGACTTCAGGACGACCTCGAGCGTGTTGCGGGTCTCGACGCTGAACTGCTTCTGGCGCGCCAGGAAGTCGGTGGCCGATTTCAGGATGCGCTGCGCCTCGGGGTCCAGCCCCTCGGGCTGGGCCTGCGCCGCAAGCGACGATCCACCCACCACGACGACGGCGATGACCCTGGCCAGCGTTGCCGCCAGACCCCTGCGAAGACTCGACTGCACGGCGCGTTCCTCCTGGTGTGGTACGGCTCGCCGATTCCCCTGGCCGCTCGATCCGACGTTCGTGCCCCTCGGCCTCATCGCGTCGCCGCCTGCGCCTTGGGCGGTGCGTTCTGCACCTGCACCATCAGCTTCGGGATGCGGCCGGTGAAGCGCGACTTCGCCTCCGCGCCGATCGCCTCGACGACCGGCGTGCCGAGGTCGATGCCGACGTCGGCGGTCTCGTCGGCCGAGAAGAGCCCGGCCTGCGTGACCGGGATCCGTCCCTCGGCGACCTTCTCGTCGTCGACGAACAGCGTCGCCTGGCCGCCCTTGCCCGGGCCGCCGCCGTCGTAGTCGAACTGCAGGCGCAGCGTCGACCTGCCGGACGGGAGCTTCTTCGTCGAGGCGATGGACGTGCGCTGCAGGCCGAGGAAGTTGTAGTCGTAGCCCGGGATGCCGTCCTTCACGTACAGCGACCAGCCGCCGAAGCGCCCGCCCTGGGCGATCACCGTGCCGTTGCCCCCGCCCTGCGGCGCCTCGATCTCGGCGGTGATCGTCTTGGAGCGGTTCTTCACGTTGACGAACACGCCTTCGAGCATGCCGGTCATGCCTTCGGCGAGCGTCAGCGAGGAGCGACCCGCCATCAGGTCCGGACGCCCCGCGACCTGGGGATCGAGCCGCTCGAAGACCCGGTCGTCCATCGGCAGCGCGCCGTACCGGCTCGCCTCCTTCAGGAACAGCGCCTTCATTTCGGCGAGCTTCTTCGGCTGCTTCGCGGCGAGGTCGACAGCGAGGCTGAAATCCGTGCGCACGTCGTAGAGTTCCCAGGCCGAATCGTCCTGCAGCGTGCGGCGAGGCTTGGGCTCCCAGGGCGCCCTGTGGATCGTCCGCGCGAACCAGCCGTCGTGGTAGATCGCGCGGTTGCCGGCGATCTCGAAGTACTGGGTCGTGTGGCGTTCCTTCGCCTTCGCGGCGTCGAAGGTGTACGTGAGGCTGGTGCCGGCCATCGGGATCTGGCGCACGCCGTTGACCGACTTCGGCTCGGGCAGCCCGATCGCCTGCAGCACGGTCGGTGCGATGTCGATGACGTGGCCGAACTGCGTGCGCACCTCGTTCCTCGCCTTGATGCCCTTCGGCCAGTGCACGGCCATGCCGTTGCGCGTGCCGCCGAAGTCCGAGGGCACCTGCTTCATCCAGCCGAACGGCGCGTTCAGCGCGACCGCCCAGCCGGCGGCCATGTGCGGATACGTCTCGGGGCCGCCCCACTGGTCGAGGCGCTTCAGCATGTCCTCGACCTTCTCCTGCACGCCGTTGAAGTAGGTGTACTCGTTGAACAGGCCGCTCTGGCCGCCCTCGCCGCTGGTGCCGTTGTCGCCCGCGATGTAGAACACCAGCGTGTTGTCGGCCTCGCCGACCTCGCGGAACGCCTCGAGCATCCGGCCGATCTCGTGGTCGGTGAACTCGACGAACGCGGCGAACACCTCGGCCTGCCGCGCGAACAGGCGCTTCTCGTCGGCCGACAGCGTGTCCCAGTCCTTGATGGCGGGCGGCTTGGGCGCGAGCTTCGTGCCCTTCGGGACGACGCCGAGCGCGATCTGGCGCGCGAGCGTCTCCTCGCGGATCACGTCCCAGCCCCGGTCGAACTTGCCCTTCCACCGATCGATCCACGCCCTGGGCACGTGGTGCGGCGCGTGGGTCGCGCCGGGCGCGAAGTACACGAACGCGGGGCGATCGGGCGTCAGGGCCTTCTGGTACTTGATCCAGGCCCGAGCCTTCTCGGTCATGTCGGTCATGAAGTGGTAGTTCGGGTCGTTCGGGAGTTCGACGACCGCGGTGCCGTCGTACAGGAACGGCGCCCACTGGTTCGTCTCGCCGCCGAGGAACCCGTAGAACTTGTCGAACCCCTGCCGCGTCGGCCAGCGGTCGAACGGACCCGCGACGCTCGCCTCCCACGCGGCCGTCTCGTGCCACTTGCCGAACGCGGCGGTTGCGTAGCCGTTCAGGCGCAGCGTCTCGGCCAGCGGCGCGGTCGTGCTCGGGATCTGGCCGGTCGAGCCGGGTACCGAGGTCGCCATCTCGGTGATGAAGCCCATCTCGACGGTGTGATGGTTGCGGCCCGATTTCAGCGCGGCGCGCGTCGGCGAGCAGAGCGCGGTCGTGTGGAAGTTGTTGTAGCGCAGGCCGTTGCGGGCGAGCGAGTCCATCGTCGGCGTGGAGATGGGCCCGCCGAAGGTGCTCGGCGCGCCGAAGCCCAGGTCGTCGATCAGCACGATCACGACGTTCGGCGCGCCCTTGGGCGCCTTCACCTCGAAGCGTGGCGGGGGCCTGACCTTGCGTGCGTCGATCTCGGTGGTGACCGTGCGTGCGGGCGGCGCGATCGGCAGCACCGTGCGATCGAAGCCCGGGCCGGTCGCGCTCCCCGTCGCCTGCCCCCACGCGGGCATCGCCCCGAGCAGGGCGGCGATCAGTGCGAGACGGGTCGTGACATGCATGGGTTCCCCTCGAGGCTTGAGTGGCACGGTGCGACGCGGCCAGCAACGACGCGGCCGCGACGTTCGATCCAGGATAGGGCCGCGGCGCGGGATTGTCTTGACCTTTCGCGCCATCCAACGCGTCTCCTTGCGTTGGATCAAGTCGGCGCGGTCCGCGCCGCGCCGCGACGCTCGAAATCCGACCGCGAGTCCGACCGACGTGCCCTGCACGTTCGGGCCGAATCGGTAGCGCACGATGCGCCGCACGCGCGTGACCCCGCGCTCGTACCTGGAGACGTGGCGCTCCCCGCCGAGGCCGATCGAGCTCAGGTCGTCGAAGTCGAGCGCGCCTTCGAGAGCGCCCCCGTAGCGCGTGTGGGCGAACTCGTGCGCAGGAAGATGTTCGTATGGCGCAGCGCCGCGTCGAGGTCGCCCTCGGGACGGTAGCGCTCGTAGTCGCGCATCAGCGCGCCGCCGGCGCCGACGGCCTCGAAGCGGGCGTTCTGGAGCCGCTGCAGCTCGACGTCGGCGATGGCCGCGCCGATGGCGACGTCGGTGGTGACCCGACCGTACGAGACGTTCAGGATCGGCCGCAGCACCAGGTCGCGTGCGATCGGAAAGTCCCAGCCCACCCCCCCCCCGGTCACCGACAGCGAGTTCCACCGGGTCGGGACCGTGCGCTCGACCTGCCCGTCGGAGATGCTGAGCGAGCCGGCGGTGACGTCAGGGGTCAGCCCGAAGCCCATCAGGTTGAGGAGCTGGCTGGCGCGCTGCTCGAGACGACGATCGATGGTGCCCAAGGCCTGCGCGGCGGCGATGGACGGCACGAGGGCGAACAGCAGGCCGACGGCGAGCACAATGCACGCCAGGCTCGCGCCGCAACCACTGGACGAGCGGCAGGGCTCATCGCGGCGCCGCCTTCAGCGGAAGTACTTCAAGGCCAGCCCGAGCGCGTAGACCCGCGCCGGCTCGGAGAGTCGGTCGACGCGCATCTCCAGGTACGGCTCCACGCGCCAGCTCTCGGTGAGGCCGACCTCCATCCCGAGCTGGTAGCGCTGCTGCTTCCACTCCGAGTAGCGGGTGTCGTAGATCGTCTCGGCGGTCGCATAGGGCACCGCGGTCCGGTCGAGCAGGTCGAACGGGCGCTCGGCGCCGAGCCGCGCGTGATAGGGGCTCGAGCGTTCGTCGTTGCGGTCGCGCAGGTCCTAGCGCAGTCGGCTGAAGAGGGCCACGCCGCCCGGCATCGTCGGCGTGCGGCCGCTGAGCTCGAATACGCCGCGGTTCTCGTGGAACTCGCTCGTCGCGTCCGCGTCGCCGAGGCTGCGCGCGCGCTGGGAGCCGATCCGCACCCACAGGTAGCGGTTGCGCTCCCAGTCCTGCTCGAGCAGGCCCTTGCGCAGCGAAGGCGTCAGCGAATAGTCGAGGTGCACGCCGAGCGTGCCGTCGGTCACCGGATCGAGCAGGAAGCCGCGGCGAGCCGTCGCACCGACCGCATGTCACTCGCCCGACTTCAGGCGGCGAGTGCCCTCGACCAGCGGGTGCCAGCCGTAGACCAGCGTCAGCATGAAGCCGTCCATCCGCAGGTCGGTCGGTGCCTTGTCGTTCAGCGTCGACTTGTAGCCGACGGTCATCGCGAGGTTCTCGTTGACCGCATAGCCGAGCGTGAGGCCGAAGGCGACGTTGTCGAGCTTGCCGGCCGACACGCCGTCGATGGTCGAGCCGCCGCCCTTGTACCAGCTGAGGTCGAGCCCGCCCCAGAAGTTCGCGGTGAGGTCGCGCGTCAGGTGCGCGTCGATCTGGTACATCGGGTCGGTCTTCAGCGTCCGGCCGACGAAGTTGTCGTTGGTGCCGAACAGCCACACCGCGGGCAGCAGCTCGAGCGTCGTGCGGCGACCGGGCACCCAGGCGCCGAGCTGCCAGATGATCGGCAGGCCGAGGCGGCCGTACAGCCGGTTCTGTCCGAGGTTCACCGTCTTCGAGCTGTCGTACTCGCCGATCGGCAGCGCGAAGTCGACGAGCACGTCCATCGAGAAGCCCGGCTCGTAGCGCAGCACGTCCGGGATGTTGTTCTGCGCCTTCGGGCCGATCACGTTGAACGTGAACTCGAGCATCGGGTCGCCGAAGCCGCTCGAGGTCTGGCCCGACGTGAGTCCCGCCACCGTGCCGCTCGCTGAGACGCGCCCCATCGGCAGGATGACGGCGGCCATCGCCGAGCGCTCGAGCAGCGTGAAGGTGTGCGCGTACCCGGTCAGCATCATCGTCGCGTCGAAGTTCGTCCCCGCCTGGACGACGTGCGCGGGGTCGAACGGGTTCGCGTTGCCGCTCAGCGAGTTGTAGATCACCGGCACGGCGCTCGCGCCGGACAGCGTCTTCCAGTAGAAGCGCGCCGGCACCTGCGCCTGCGCGGGCTGCGCGCCGAGCGCCGCCGTCACGAGCACCGCCGCGGCGATGCCCCACTTCCGGAGGGTCGTCTTCATCGGAGGTCCGTCTTCGTCGTGTTCATCGGTTCGGTCGTGTCCCATCGCGGTCGTCCGGGCGGCCGGACTCAGGGCCGGGGCGGGCCGGTCATCCCGGGGGGCGGCACGAACTGGCGCTCGTAGAGCAGCGGCGGGTAGCCCGCCTCGTCGGGCACGCGCTGCGGCAGCTGGTCATCGAGCGTCTCGAACACCGAGCGACTCGGCAGGATCACGTTGTTCGTGCGGACGTAGTCGTTCCACAGCGCGAGCAGCTCCTTGACCTTCTCGGGCCGCTCGCGCGCGAGGTTCTTCCGCTCGGACGGATCGCTCGCCAGGTCGAAGAGCTCCCAGTCGCCGGTGCCGAGCGGCTTGTACTGCCAGCGGATCTTCCAGTTGCCCTGCCGCAGCGCCTGGTTGCCGAACAGCTGCCACGCGAGGTAGTCCTTGTCGGTCCGCGGCGACTCGGTCTCGCCCGCGAGCACGCGCCCCCAGGACTTGCCGATGAGCGGGGGGAGCTCGCGCCCGTCCAACGTGCGCGGATACTGCACGCCTGCAGCCTCCAGGAACGTCGGCATCAGGTCGGCGACGTGCATCAGCCCGTGGTTGACGCTGCCCTTGGACCGCTTGACGCCCGGACCGGAAACGATCAGCGCGTTGCGGATGCCGCCCTCGGCGAGCCAGCCCTTGTACTGGCTGAACGGCGTCATCGACACCTGCGCCCACATCGGCCCGTACCCGACGTACGAACCGGGATCGCCCCACGCGTTGGGATGCGTCTGCGACCAGTTCATCGCGGCGAACAGGAAGTCGCGCGTGCCCGGGTTGCCGGCGATCATCTTGAACAGGTCGGTGCCCTCGGCGCCGTTGTCGCCGAACACCACGAAGATCGTGTTCTCGTACTCGCCGATCTTCTTCAGGTGGTCGATCAGACGCCCGACGTGGTGGTCGAGGTTCTCGACCATGCCCGCGTAGAGCTCCATCTTCCTGCCGAGGAGCGCACGCGCCGCGGGTGCGAGCACGATCGGATCGGGCAGGAACCACATGCGCTCGGAGAGCTGCGTGCCGGCGGGCACGATCCCGAGGTCGACCTGGCGCTTGAGACGCTCCTGGCGCACCGCGTCCCAGCCCTTGTCGTAGGCGCCGACGTGGCGGTTGCGCCAGTCGCGAGGCAGGTGGAAGGGGTCGTGCGGGGCCTGGTGGGCGACGTAGGCGAAGAAGGGCTTGCCGCTGCCGCGATTGGCGTCGATGAAGCCGATCAGCTTGTCGGTGTAGGTCTTCGTCGCGTAGTAGTCGTCGGGCAGCTTGGTCAGGTAACGGCCGTCTTCCGTGTAGGTGGACCTGGGCGCCGCGGCCGTGAAGTTCATCATGTCCCAGTAGCTGCCCGCGCCGTCGAGCAGCGAGAAGTCGCGCTCGAAGCCGCGCGCCGCCGGGATCAGGTCGGGCGCCTTGCCGAGGTGCCACTTGCCGACCATGTAGGTGTGGTACCCCGCGCCCTTCAGCAGCTGCGGCAGCGTCGCCACCCGCGTGTTGAGGTGGCCCTCGTAGCCCGGCACGCCGCGCTGGTTGGGCGCGGTCCACTCGCTCATGTTGCCCAGGCCGTTCAGGTGCGTGTCGACGCCGCTCAGCAGCATCGAGCGCGTCGGCGAGCAGCTCGCGTGGGTGTAGAAGTTGGAGAAGCGTACGCCGTCGCGGGCCAGCGAGTCGAGGTTGGGCGTGCGCATCTCGCTACCGAACGACCCGAGGTCGGAGAAGCCCAGGTCGTCGCCGAGGATCACGACGATGTTGGGGCGGCGTGGCGCATCCGCGGCCACCGACGTCGCCGGCACGGACATCATCGCGACGACGCCCAGCAGGCACGTCGCTGCCAGCCGGCCCGTCAGTCCATTGCTCACGGTACGCATCGTTCTGGTCCGCACGGTTGCCCTCGCCTCTCGATTCGATTCCACGCGTATCGCGCTCACTTGGGGAACAGGAAGGTCAGCTGCAGCCGAAGCCCCCAGCCCTGGGGCCCGTTGTCCGGCGAATCGGCCCAGTACTTGGCGGCCGCCGACAGCTGCACGATCTGCGGCCCGAGCTTCAGCAGCTGGCCGGCCTGGACGATCAGCGGCACCTGCCACTGCTTGCTTTTCCAGTCGTACGCCGACTCGGTGTAGGCGCCGAACGTCGTGTGGGTGGCGGTGGTGTAGCTGACGAAAGGCTGCAGCGTGGTGGAGCTGAGGTCGGCGCGGCTGTCGTTGCCCGCCACGGACCAGAGGTGGCCCGCCAGCATGCCGACCGTCCACGGTCCGGACTGCTTCAGCATCACCCCGGTGGGGCCGACGCCCCACTTGTCGGCGCCGAGCGCGTCCTTGGACGCCGTCGGCAGCAGCAGGATCGGGCCCGCCCCCCAGATCCACCCGCCGGCGGTGGGCGCCTTGGGCGACAGGAACAGGCTGAGCGTGGTGTCGCCGAGGCCCGACTGGTTCAGCGCGGGGTTCTGGAAGCCCTGCTGGTCGATGAGGGGGACGATCGTCCGGGTGATCAGGTTCCAGTCCTGGTTCAGCGAGACCGGGACGACCGGCAGGACGACGAGCCGGTCGACCGAGGCGCCGTCGTTCGCTCCGCCGTACTTGTCCGAGTTGTACTGCAGCGGCACGCTGACCAGCGAAGCGACCGGGTTCGCCAGCTTCTTGGCGAGCTCGGCCGCCTGGTCGGGCTGCGCACGAACGGGACCGGCCATCGCCAGCAGGCACGCTGCCAGGACCATCCCCCCTCCGAACCTTCCTGCGGACACGCTGGCTTCCTTGTTCTGTCGCCCGATGCGCGGCTCGTCGGTGTCGAGCTGACCGAGCCCCACGGCCAAGCTTTCGTTGACCCGACTGGATGCGGTCGCATCGCGTGCAACCATTTTTTTCAGGTTAGTGTCGTCTCCGAACCGTGTCTTAGCATTTCACGCCAACGCATGACGCCCTTGAACTGGATCAAGTCGCCGCCGGAAATCGACGACGCGACGACGATCGAAGCGATCCGTGCAGCACCGATCGAGGACCTCTCGGTCCAGCCGCTGAAGGGCATCCCCGACCTGCTGGCGTCCCTGGGCGCCGACTTCGACGCCATCGCACGCCGCGCGGGGGTGTGCCCCGCCGCGCTCGACGATCCGGAGGGCCGGCTCAGCTTCCTCGACACGCAGCGGCTGCTGCACGAGTGCGAGCAGGCCACGGGCTGCCCGCACTTCGGGATGCAGGTGGGGATGCGGGCGGGGGTCTCGGCGGCCGGAGTCCTCGGCGCGCTCGCGCGCCACGCGACCACGGTGCTGCAGTCGCTGCGCACGATCCAGGCGCACCTGCACCTGCACGACCGCGGCGCGGTGCTCGGCCTGCACCAGCGCAATCACGGGGAGATGGAGCTCGCCTACGTCATCTTCCATCCCGAGCACCCGGGGTCGCGGCACATCGCCGAGGGCACGCTCGCGATCGCAATGAACGTGCTGCGCGCCCTGTGCGGCCCACGCTGGGCGCCGACCGAGGTGATGCTCGCCTGCGACCGGCCGGCCGACACGGCCGCGTACCGCGACTGCTTCGGCCCGGCCCTGCGCTTCAACGCGCCCCGCTTCGCGGTCGTGTTCGACTCGGGCTGGTTGAACCGGGCGCTCCCCGCCGCCGACGCGATGGAGCGGATCCGCCTCGCGCGGCGCGTGACCGAGCTCGAGCGTTCGCGCCGGCCCTCGACGCGCGAGCGCGCACGCGAGTCGCTGACGCAGGTGCTGATCGAGGCGCCGCCCTCGGTCGACCGGGTGGCCCGGCTGCTCGGCGTGAGCGTCAGGACCCTGAACAGGCGGCTCGCACGCGAGGGCACGAGCTTCAAGGCGCTGCTGGAGGACGCGCGATCCTCGCTGGCGAGCCAGCTGCTGCGGGACACGCGGATGCCGGCGATCGAGATCGCGGCGGCGCTGCACTACACGACGCCCAGCGCGTTCTCGAGGGCGTTCAGGGGCTGGAACCGGGGGATGAGTCCGAGGCGGGCCCGGCATGCCGGGCCGACGGGGCCCGTCGCGGGCATCGACGGGTAGGGGGCGCGGAGGCGGCGTGTCGCCCCGGCCGCAGGGCGGCCGATCCGCGCTTCGCGCGGGATCGGATCACGCGCGCCGCGGCGCGTGATCCGGGATCCCGTCGGTCAGCGGTCGCGGCGGGCGTCGTCCGCGGCCGGCGCCGCGCGCACCGTCGCGATCGCGTCGGCGAACCGGCCGACGTCGCTCCAGTCGCACTCGGCCTCGACCCGCGCGAGCGCCTGCTCGGTGGTCTCCGCACGCAGGTCGAACTCGTCGTCGCTGGGGGTCATGGTGTCACCTCGCACTGCACGCACCTCACTGCCCAACGCGCGTCGGGTCGGATGCGATGACGTCCATTCGATCCGATGCGCGTGTGCACGACCGTGACGCCGATCACGCACGACACGATCCTACGGCCGCGCGATGACGATCCGGTGACGGACGGTTGACGCGCAGGCGCGCTGCGGACGCGGGACGACGTGCGGTACGACGCACGCGCCGCGTTCCGCGCCGCTCAACCGTCGAGCTCGACGATGCGGTCGCCCGGCTGCGGCACGCAGGCGGCGCCGATCGGTGTCCAGCCCTCACGCACGACGATGCGCCGGCCGGCGTGGCAGAACTCGACGCGGCGCGCGCCGGGCGCGCGGGCGCGTGCGAAGGCCTCGATCGACGCGGGCATGCTGACGCGGAAGACGCCCGCGGCGACGTCCTCGCCCGGGTGGTCGTCGAGGTGAAGCCAGGGCAGCGCCGCGGCGGCGCCGATCAACAGCGGGTTGCGCACCTCGAAGCGGGCCGGGGCGTAGCCCGAGTCGGTCAGCCAGCGCTGCGCGGCGCCGCGCAGGTCGTCCCCGGCGCCACCGAGCCCGCCCCAGGCGACGCCGAGCAGCTCCGCGACCCATTGGTTGCAGTTCTGGTAGCGCAGCCCGAACGCGTGCGCGTTGGCGCTGTAGGTGCCGGCGAGCAGCCGCAGCGCGAGGCGGTCGTCACGCGCGGCGCGCTCGAGCGCGTCCTGCGCCCCGGCAGGCAGCAGCAACGCGGCGAACCATCCGGTCGACGGGTCGCCGGCGCCGACGACGAAGCCGGCGAGGCCTTCGTCGAAGAGGCGCGGACGGCGCGTTTCGCAGTCGTAGTAGAGCTGGCGCACCGACCACGGCGCGTTCGGGCTAGCGCGCAGGCTGACGCCGGCATGCGAGTAGCGCATGCCGAACCGGGCGAGGTCGAGCCCGGCGCGCGAGACGAGCGCGAGCGACGCACCGGACGCCTCGAGCGTCGAGCGCACGACGGCGGCGAACCGGAACAGGGTGTCCTGCTGGACGGCGTCGAGCTCGGTCGGCGGCTCGCACACGCGCAGCGCTCCGGCCTGCGCGGTACGCCCGGGCGCGAGCACGGCGAGCGCCGCGAGCGCGACGGCGAGCGCGACCCGCGCGGCGATGCGCGCGGGCCGAGCGGGATCAGAGCGAGACCGGGGTCGAGCGCAGCTCGCGTTGCCAGCCGTCATCGAGGACCAGGAAGAACGCCTTCTTCGTGTCGGCGTGCGCGAGCTCGACGCCGTACGGACGACGGTTCGCGGTGACGGTCGCACCGGCGGCGAGGCGCCCGCGCTCGACCGCCACGGCCGGCAGCACCAGGCGCACCGGCTCGGCGGCCGGGGTGGCGCCGAGCGGCGCGAGCGCGACGCGCACGAAGCCCGGGCGCTCGGGCAACGGAGTGAGCTCGACGATCCGGTACGGGCCGTCCAGGGCGGCGACGGCGTTCTTCGAGCTGTCGCTCGACTCGCCGGACGAATCGGACGCCGACGAGGCCGCGGACGACGCCGACGAGCCGCCGGCCGCGGACGAGGCGGCGAAGCTGCCGGCCGACGCGGGGCCTGCGAGCCCCAGCAGCGCGAGCGCGCACGGGAGGGCGTGACGGAGGGGGTGCATGCGGTCTTCCGTGAGCGGGCCCCGGAGAGGCGATGCCTGCGAGGATAGCCGATGCGCCCGTACGCCGCGCATGCGCCCAGGTCCGGCGTCGCACGCATCCCGAGGCCGGGTATCCTGCCTCGGCCAGGACGACCGACCCGAACCGATGGCCCTCACCCTGTACGGCATCCCCGAGTCGCGCGCGATCCGCCCGCTGTGGGCGGCCTGCGAGCTCGGCCTCGAGTTCGAGCACGTCCCCGTCCCGTTCGAGGGCGGCGCGACGCGCTCGCCGGAGTTCCTCGCGATCAACCCGAACGGCCGCATTCCGGCGCTGCTCGACGCGCGCGACGACCGGCCGGTGGTCGTCTGGGAGAGCATGGCCTGCGCGCTGTACCTCGCGCGCGTGCACGGCGTGCCCGACGGCGCGTCGATCGCGCCCGCCTCGCCGCGCGAGGAGGCCGGGGCGCTGCGCTGGTCGTTCTGGACCGTCAACGAGTTGGAGCGCGACGCGCTCACGGTCCTGATGCACCGCGTCGCGATGCCCGAGGCCCGGCGCCGGCCCGTGCTCGCCGAGCAGGCCGGGCGCCGCCTCGCGCCGCCGCTCACGGTGCTGGAGGCACACCTGCGCGCGCAGCAGGCGCGCGGCGAGGCGCACCTCGCGGCCGCGCGCTTCACCGTCGCCGACCTCTGCGTCGCGAGCGTCGCGAACTGGGTCCGCGCGGCCGGGATGCCGCTCGCCGAGTGGCCGGCGGTGGTCGGCTGGCTGGACGCCTGCATGGACCGCCCGGCGTACCGCGCGGCGCGCGCGCTCGGCCGCGGCTGACCGCGCGGGCACTCGCGCGGCGCCCGATCGCGCGGGGGCCGTCGCGCGATCGTCGCGCCGCGCTCAGCGACCGGTCGGCGCGCCGGCCAGCAGCCCCGCGACGATCGCCCGCAGCGACGCCGCCTCGGCGTCGGGCGAGAAGTCCGGCGCACGCGCGTCGCACTGCGTGCGCAGCGCAGCGAGCCACGCCGGGTCGTCTCGCGCGCGGACCAGCATCGCGGCGAGCGCGCCGGCATCACCGACCGGGAACCACCCTCCGTAGTCCTCGCCGAGCAGGCCCGCGTTGCCGTCGATCCGCGAGCCGATCACCGGCGTGCCGCTGCGCACCGCCTCGATGACCACGTGCGCGCCGCCCTCCATGCGGCTCGCGTGCACGAGCACGTGCGCGGCCTGGACCCGGCGGCGGACCTCGGCGTGCGGGCGCGCGCCGAGCCAGCGGTAGGTCGGCAGCGACGCCGCCAGCGCGGCGGCGCGCGCACCGATCGCGGGGTCGAGCGCGCCGCCGACATGGTCGAGGAGGATGTCGGGCCGGCCGGCCAGGCGGCGCGCCGCCTCGAGGTAGGTGTCGGGATCCTTCTCCGCGCGCAGGTGCCCGACCATCAGCGCGCGCAGCTGCCGGGGGCTCTTCGCGAGCGGCCGGCGCGCCGAGCACGACTGCAGCACGATGCGGCACTTCGCGCGGTGCACCGGCGCGAGCCGTGCGGGCCCGAGCGCGTTGAGCGCGACCAGCGCGTCGGCTGCGTCGAGCGAACGGCGGGCGTCCGGGTCGGCGTCGATGTCGCGATAGAGGTCGGTGCCGGTCAGCACGACCAGCAGCGGGCCGTCCGGGCGGGCTGCGCGCCACGCGGCGATCGAGCCCGCCGAGCGGCGCGCGTGCAGCGCGATCATCAGCTCGGCGCCGGAACCCGCCCACCGGTCGACCAGCGCGACGCGGTAAGCTCCGGCGAGCATCCGCGCCCAGCGACGCGCGGTCTGCCAGTTGCCGTTGTTCGCGTCGGCCAGGGCCGGCGTCACGATCACGATCGAAGCCCGATGCACGCCCGCAGCATACCCGCCGACGCGACGCCGCGCGCCCACGACGACGCCCGCCGCGCCGGCGCCGCGTGGCTCGCCGAAGCGCTGCGCGCGAGCCGCGCCGACACGCTCGCGACCTTCGAGGCCTACCGGCGTGCGCTGCCCGACCTGGCGGTACCGTTGCGCGGCGGACTGAACCCGCCGCTCTGGGAGATCGGGCACGTCGGCTGGTTCCAGGACTTCTGGATCGGACGCAACCCCGCCCTACCGGACGGCCCGCGCGCCGATCCCGCCGCGCCGCGACGCGCCCCCGCCGGTCGCGCGGACGCCGACGCGCTGTACCACTCGAGCTTCGTCGAGCACGCGTCGCGCTGGTCGCTGCCGCTGCCCTCGGTCGACGAGACGCTCGACACGCTGGCCGCGCAACTCGGGCGCACGCTGGCGCTGCTCGCCGAGGCGGACGACGACGACGATGCGCTGTACTTCTTCAGGCTCGCGCTGCTGCACGAGGACATGCACCACGAGGCCGCGCTCTACATGGCCGAGCAGCTCGACCTGCCGGTCGAGTCGCCGGGCTTCGCGCCCGCCCCGCTGCCCGAGCCGCCGCCGCCGATCGTGCTCGACGCCGGCACCTGGCGCCTGGGCGATGCGGCGCCCGGCTTCGCGTTCGACAACGAGCTCGGTCCGCACGACGCGCCGGCCGGCCCGGTGGAGATCGACGCGCAGGCGGTCCGCTGGGCCGAGTACCTGCCCTTCGTCGAGGCCGGCGGCTACCGCGACCCGCGGCTCTGGAGCGACGCCGGCCTGCGCTGGCGGCACGAGACCGGCGCGACCGGACCGGCGGCGCTGCGGCACGACGAGCACGCCGGGTGGACGCGCCGTCGCAGCGGTCGCCGGGTGCCGCTCGATCGGCGCGAGGCGGCCTGCCACCTGAACGCGCACGAGGCCGAAGCGTGGTGCCGGTGGGCCGGCCGCCGGCTGCCGACCGAGGCCGAGTGGGAACGCGCCGCCGTGACACACCCCGAAACGTTCCGCCGCGGCGACGCGTGGGAGTGGACCGCGAGCGCGTTCGCGCCGTTCCCGGGCTTCGTGGCCCACCCGTACCGCGACTACTCGGCGCCGTGGTTCGACGGCAGGCCGGTGCTGCGCGGCGGCTCGTGGATGACGCAGCCGCGCGTCGCGCACCCGCGCTACCGCAACTTCTTCCAGCCGTGGCGCACCGACGTGCCGGCGGGGCTGCGCAGCGCGTCGCGCCGGACCTAGCCGCCGGCGACGAACACCGCGAAGCGACGCTCCGCATCGGTCCAGTGGGCGGTCGCGGCGAACCCGGCCTCGCGCAGCAGCGCGTCGAAGCCGTCGACGGTCCACTTGTACGAGTCCTCGGTGTGGATCCGCTCGCCGCGCGCGAACGCGCGCGCCGAGCCGCCCCAGCGCACCACCTGGTCCTCGCGCGACTCGAGGTGCATCTCGATGCGCGACGCGTCGGCGTCGAACAGCGCGACGTGACGCCAGCGGCGCACGTCGAAATCCGCGCCGAGCAGCCGGTTCAGCCGGCGCAGCAGGTTCAGGTCGAACGCGGCGGTGACGCCGAGCGCGTCGTCGTACGCCGCCTCCAGCACGTCGGTCGGCTTCACCAGGTCGACGCCGATCAGCAGCGCCCCGCCGCCGGCCGTCTCGCGCGCCTCGCGCAGCAGCCGGCGCGCCGCATCGGGCGCGAAGTTGCCGATGCTGCTGCCGGGGTAGAACACCACCGCCGGCCCGCCGAGCGCCTCGTCGGGCAGCCGCAACCGTGCCGAGAAGTCGAGGCCGACGCCGAGCATCTCGACGTCGGGGTGCTCGCGCTGCAGGCAGTCGAGCGACTCGCGCAGGAACGCGACCGAGATGTCGACCGCGACGTATCGGCGCGGCCGGATCGCGTCGAACAGCCGCGCCGCCTTGCGGCAGTTGCCCGCGCCGAGGTCCACCAGCACCGGGCGATCGCCCGCGTGGCGCAGCACGGTCGCTCCGATCGAGGCCAGGTGCGCCGACATGATGTCGGCCTCGGTGCGCGTCGGGTAGTACTCGTCCAGCTCGGTGATCGCGTCGAACAGCCGCGAGCCGAGCGGATCGTAGAGGAACTTCGGCGACAGCCGGGCGCGTTCGGCGAGCAGGCCGGCGGCGGCCTCCGCGGCGAGCGCCCGGTCGTCGGGGCGGTGCAGTTCGAGGAACCGGGCAAGCTTCATCGGGAGGGTCGGGATGTAACCGAAGGGCGGCGGACGACGATTCGCATAGGCATGGATCCGGCCCGCCGGTGCCCGTGGCCGCTCGGAGCGGCCCCGTGCATCTTCGCCGATAATGCGCCAGGCCGTCGACGCCGGCCCCGTCAGACCCCTTCCAGGAGGCTTCCGTGATCGACCTGTCCCCGTCCCGCACCTTCAAGGCGCTCGCCACCTGCGCGCTGCTCGCCTTCGGCTCCATAGGCCACGCCCAGCAAGTCTTTCGCGTGACCACGATCCCCGAGGAAGCGGCCACCGAGCAGATCCGCAAGTTCACCCCGATCGCGCAGTACCTGGAGAAGCGGCTCGGCATGAAGGTCGAGTTCACGCCGGTGTCCGACTACCCGGCCGCCGTCGAGGCGCTGGTCAACAAGAAGGTCGAGCTCGTCTGGTTCGGCGGCTTCACGCACGTGCAGGCGCAGATCCGCTCGGGCGGCAAGATCGTGCCGATCGCGCAGCGCGAGGAGGACACCAAGTTCCAGTCGGTGTTCATCGCCAAGAAGGATTCGGGCATCAAGGGCTTGGCGGACCTGAAGGGCAAGCAGGTCAGCTTCGGCTCGCAGAGCAGCACCTCCGGCCACCTGATGCCGCGGCACTTCCTGCTGCAGGCGGGGCTGAACCCGGAGAAGGACTTCCGGCGGATCGCCTACAGCGGCGCGCACGACGCGACGATCGCGTCGGTGGTGAGCGGCAAGGTCGACGCCGCGGCGCTCGACGTCACCGTGTGGCGCAAGTTCGTGTCCGAGAACAAGGTCGACACCAAGG
Organism: Burkholderiales bacterium; assembly: GCA_020248665.1. Taxonomy (GTDB): domain Bacteria; phylum Pseudomonadota; class Gammaproteobacteria; order Burkholderiales; family Burkholderiaceae_E; genus UBA4615. The sequence goes on from JADCHE010000077.1 coordinate 21,492, forward strand.
ACGTCGACGTGTTCTTCACCACGCCCACCTTCTTCAACTACAACTGGTCGGTGCACGCGGACATGCCCGCGGACCTGCGCCAGAAGGTCACCCAGGCGCTCCTCGACCTCGACCCGGCGACGCCGGAAGGCAAGGAGATCCTGCAGCTCAACCGCGCGACGCGCTACATCCCGACCTCGCCCGAGAACTACAAGGGCATCGAGGCGGCCGGCCGAAGCGCAGGACTGATCTGACCCCGGAGCGCCGCGCGTGCGGATCGACCTCGACGAACTCGCGGCGCGTCACCCGGCGGCCCGTGGCGACGCCCCCCCCGCGCTGCGGCCGCTCTCGGTGTCGGTCGCCGCGGGCGAGCAGGTCGCGGTGATCGGCCCATCGGGCGCCGGCAAGACGACGCTGCTGCAGGCGCTCGCCTGCGCACTGCCGCCGTCGGCGGGCACGCTGCGGCTGGACGGCACCGACCCGTGGACGCTGTCACGCGCCGCGCTGCACCGGCTGCGCGGCCGGCTGTTCCTCGCACCGCAGGTGCCGCCGCTGCCGCCGCGGCAGCGCGTCGTCACCGCGGTGCTCGCCGGCCGGCTGCCGGCGATGGGGTTCGCCGCGAGCGTGCGTTCGCTCTTCTACCCGAGCGACATCCCCGCGGCGCACGAGGCGCTCGAGCGTTTCGACCTGGCCGACAAGCTCTTCGAGCGCGTCGACCGGCTCTCGGGCGGCGAGCGGCAGCGGGTCGGCCTCGCGCGCGCGCTGCTGTCGCCGGCCTCGCTGTGGCTCGTCGACGAACCGCTGTCGGCGCTCGACCCGACGCGTTCGCGGCAGGCGATCGCGACGCTGGTCGAGCAGGCCCGCGCGCGCGGCGCGACCCTCGTCGCGACGCTGCACCAGGTCGAGGTCGCGATCGCCGCGTTCCCGCGGGTGATCGGGCTGCGCGACGGCGCGCTCGCGTTCGACCTGCCCTCGCGCGAGGTCGACCGCGCGCGGCTCGAACGGCTCTATGCGCAGCACGAGCACGAGCTGCGCGGCGACGCGCCGCTGCCGCCGCCCGAGCCGCCGGCGGGCTCGCCGCCCGCGGTGATGCACTGCCGCTGACCGATGGCGAGCCTGCCGAACGCGGCCCGGACCGCGCCCCCCGACCGTGATCCGGCGTGGCTCGGCCGCGTGTTCTGGGCCTGCGCGGCGGTGGTGGTCGCGTGGCCGCTGTTCGTCGCGACCGAGTTCCGGCCGTGGACGCTGTTCGAGGCGGACAACCTCAAGGTCACGCGCCGCTTCCTCGCCGACTTCCTGCCGCCCGCGCACTCGGCCGAGTTCCTCGCGATGGTCGCGCGCGAGGCCTGGCGCACCGTCGCGATCGCCACCGTCGGCATGACGCTCGCGCTGGTGGTGGCGATCCCGCTGACGATCGTCTCGACGCGGGTGCTGTCGGTCTCGGCGCTGCCGGGCCGGATGGCCCGCGGGCCGTTCGTGGTGCGCCAGGCGGTGCGCTGGCTGCTGATCGTGCTGCGCAGCATCCCCGAGCTCGTCTGGGCGCTGGTGTTCGTGCGGGTGGTGGGCCTCGGGCCGACCGCAGGGGTGCTCGCGATCGCGCTGACCTACGGCGGCATGCTCGGCAAGGTCTACGGCGAGATCCTCGAGAGCGGCGAGACGCACCCGACCCGCTCGCTGCTGCGCAACGGCGCGTCACGGATGCAGGCGCTCGCGTTCGGACTGCTGCCGCAGAACGCGGCCGAGCTGACCAGCTACACCGTCTACCGCTGGGAGTGCGCGATCCGCAGCTCGGTGGTGCTCGGCTTCGTCGGCGCGGGCGGTCTCGGCCAGCAGCTCGACAACTCGATGAAGATGTTCAACGGCGGCGAGGTGCTGACGATGCTCGCCGTCTTCGTCGCGCTGGTCGCGCTCGCCGACTGGGTCAGCGCCGGCCTGCGCCGCGCGCTCGGATGACCGCGATGGCCGGCCACTCGCGCAGCACCGCCGCCAACCCGCCCTACCGGCTGCCGCCGCCGCTGTTCCATGCGCGCTGCAAGGCGTGCTGGTTCGTCGCGGCACTGCTCGCGCTCGTGGTCGCGAGCTTCGTGTCGCTCGATCTGCGGTGGAGCGAGTTCCTGTCGGCCGATGCGGCCCGCAGCATGGGCAAGTTCGTCGGCGAGTTCTTCCCGCCGGACACGAAGCCCGAGTTCCTCGCGCGCGTCGCGGTCGCGACCTGGGAGACGTTCGCGATGTCCGCGCTCGGCACCGCGCTCGCTGCGGTGTTCGGGTTGCTGCTCGCGATCCCGGCGAGCCGCATGCACGAGCGCGACCCGGCACGCGGCCGCATGCCGACCCGCTGGCTGCTGAACGCGCTGCGCTCGATCCCGGAGCTGGTCTGGGCCGGGCTGCTGCTGATCGCGGCCGGCCTCGGCCCGTTCGCGGGCACGCTCGCGCTCGCCGCGCACACCACCGGGGTGCTCGGGCGGCTCTTCGCCGAGGCGATCGAGAACATGCCGCGCGGCCCGGGCGCGGCGCTGCGTACGCAGGGCGTCGGCGAGGCCCGGGTGTTCCTCTACGCCGGGCTGCCCGAGGTGCTGCCGCAGCTGATGAGCTACACGCTGTACCGCTGGGAGAACAACATCCGTGCCGCGGCGGTGCTCGGCGTCGTCGGGGCCGGCGGGCTCGGGCAGATGCTGCAGTTCCACATGGGCCTGTTCCACATGGGCAAGACCGCGACGATCCTGGGCGCGATGCTGGTGATGGTGGCCTGCGTCGACGCGCTCAGCTATGGCGCCCGCAGGTGGCTGACGCGTTGATCTCCAGGTCCTTCGCTCCGGTGCGCAAGCGCCCCGCCCCCCGCCGCCTCGGCTGGCTGTTCGCCTACGACTGGGACCGCGACGCGCTCGAGCGGCTCGATCGCGCCGGCCGCGCGCGCTTCGACACCGCGGGCTTCGATCTCTTCTCGTTCCCGAGCAACGGCGCGCTCGTGCGCTTCGACCTCGAGCGCTTCGCGGCGCGGCAGGCCGAACGCGGGCGGCGCCTGCGCTGGCGCGGCGTGCTCTCGCACCACGAGCAGTTCGGCGCGCTGGCCGCGTCGCTGATCGCCGAACGCCTGGGCCTGCCCGGCACCTCGCCCGAGAGCATCCTCGCCGCGCAGCACAAGCTGCACGCGCGCCGCGTGCTAGAGCGCGTCGCGCCCGAGGCGAACGTGGCCTTCGCGCCGCTCGAGGCGCGCTACGGCGGCCCGATCCCCGAAGGGCTCGCGTACCCGACCTTCGTGAAGCCGGTGAAGGCGGCGTTCTCGGTGCTGGCCCGCGAGGTCGCCGACCGCGACGCGCTGCACGCGCACACGCGCTTCGGGCGGCGCGAGCTGTGGGTGATCCGCCGGCTCGTCGAGCCCTTCGACCGCGTCTGCCGCGCCCGGCTGCCCGAGGCGGGCACCGCGCACCGGATGCTGCTGGAGTCGCCGGTACCGCCGCGGTTCGGGCAGTACAACCTCGACGGCTGGGTGCACGACGGCACCGTGCACGCGCTCGGCGTCGTCGACGCGGTGATGTACCCGGGCACGCAGGCGTTCATGCGCTGGGAGGTGCCCAGTCGGCTGCCGGCCGGCGCGCAGGCGCGTGCGCTCGACCTCGCGCGCCGCTTCCTCGGCGCGATCGGCTTCCGGCACGGCTGCTTCAACCTCGAGTTCTTCCACGACGACGCGAGCGGCGCGCTGAGCTTCATCGAGTGCAACCCGCGGCTGGCCTCGCAGTTCGGCGACCTGCACCGGCGCGTGCTCGGCGTCGACGCGCATGCGATGGGCGTCGCGCTCGCACTCGGCGAGGACCCCCGCACGGTGCCGCGCACCGAGCCGACCGCCGGCGCTGCGGCCAGCCTCGTCTACCGCAGCTTCGACGGCCGGCCGGGCCGGCCGGCGCCGACGCCCGGGCAGCGCGCCGCGTTCGCGGCGGCGATGCCCGACGGGCTGCTGCTGTCGTTCCCGAAGCGCGGCCACGCGCTCGCGCGCGACCACAAGTGGACCGGCAGCCACCGCTACGGCATCGTGCACCTGGGCGCCGCGGACCGCGACGCGCTGCGCGAGCGCGCCGAGGCCGCGAGCGCGCTGCTCGGCTGGCCCGCGCCCTATCTCGACGACCTCGAAGCGCAGGATGCGCCGGACGTCTCCGGCCGCTCCCGCGCCCCGGCTGCGGCGACGCGTCCGGTGACCTGCCTCGACGAATGGAGCCCCTCGCCATGACCGCCTCTGCCTTCTCCGTGCCGTTGCGCCTGTCCCGCCTCGCGGCGATCGCGCTGCTCGCCCCGGCCGTCCTGTCGGGCTGCACCGCGATGAGTGCGCAGAACCCCTCCGGCAAGCTCAAGCCGGTCAACGCGGTCGCCGACGGCGGCGACGAGCGCGTGATGCTGAAGGGCGCCGACGTCGTCGCGTACTTCACCCAGGGCCGCTACGTGCAGGGCACGCCGCAGTTCAGGTCGGTCCATGAGGGGGTGACCTTCCGCTTCGCGAGCGCCGAGCACAAGGCGGCGTTCGACGCCGCGCCGCAGAAGTACCTGCCGCAGTACGGCGGCTTCTGCACCAACGGCATCGTCTACGGCATCCCCTGGGGCGGCGACGCCGACACCTGGCGGATGATCGACGGCAAGCTCTACATCTTCGGCGGGCGCGGCAGCCAGGACGCGTTCGAGCTCGACGTGCCCGGCAACATGAAGCTCGCCGAGAAGTACTGGGCCGAGGAGGTCTCCGGCAGCAACAGCTTCTGGCAGCGCAGCAAGCGGCTCGTCTTCAAGGTGCCGCACTACAAGAGCGGCGACGAGCTCGCGAAGGCCGTCGCCGACGCGAAGGCGAGGAAGTAGGCGACCGGCGTCCCGGCTGAGCGGGGGTAGCCGAGCGCCGGCTGCCCGAAACCCTCGGCCGCGCGCCAGCCGCGTTCTCGGATCGACGGCCACGGCCGGTCGGCGTGATCGACGTTCCACTGCGCATCGAGCGAGCCGACCGTCTGCCCGAGCACGTCGCCGAACACGGACAGGCGCCCCTCGCGGATCGCCCAGGACGTCGGGTCGCTCCCCAGCTCGATGGCGAACGCCGCGCCGCTCGCGCGAAAGCCGCCGTGCTGCGGCTCGTAGCGCGCAGGCTCGCGCTCGAACATCGTCCGGTGCTCGGCACGCGCGAAGCCGTGGCTGCCATAGGGCAGGTCCACGCGGATCGACGGGTCGCCGCGCGCCGGCCGCCCGCGCGGGAAGCAGGCGACCGGGTCGTGCCCGAGCAGCACCACCGGCCGGCCCGCGCCGTCGGACACGGGGTCGCGTACGGCGTGCCGCGGCCGGCGAGCGCGACGATCCAGGCGGCAGGGGCGGCGCGCATCGCGGTCTCGATTCGTCGGGGTCGAGGCGGTGTCGCGCAGGCGTTCGCGCCTCGGCAAACCGGTGATCCGCTCCGCGCGCGACCGCGATCCGCGCGGGCGGCTGCGCGCCCGCTTGCCGCGCGCGCCGGCACGCCTACACTGTCGTCCTTTCGGACCGGCGCACCCGCGCCGGCGAACAGGACGGAGGAGCCACCATGGCGAAGGGTCAGCGCGCGCAGAAGGAAAAGAAGAAGCCGAGCAAGGCGCAGCAGGACGCGAAGGTCATCTCGTCGACGCGGATCGAGCCGACCCGCGTCACCGTCGTGCCCGACCGGAGCAAGAAGAAGGCGTGACCCGGCGCCGGCCCGGCAGGTCGATCGCGCTCGCGCGCCGGCGCACCGGCGCACCGCGAAGGCCACTCCAGCCGTCGCCGCGACCGCACGGGGCCTCGCGGCCTCCGGAAACGCACGGGGCGGCCCGAAGGCCGCCCCGGCGGGTGCGACGCACCGGGCGCGAGTCCCGGTCGGCGCGGCGTCAGGCGATCACTTGACCGCGTCCTGCGCCTTCTTGAGCATGCGCACGCGGATGCGGGTGCTGGCCGGCTTGGCGGCGAACATCTGCTCCTGCTTGGTGAAGGGGTTGATGCCCTTGCGCGCCGGACGGGCCGGCACGGTGACGGCGGTCGCCTTCAGCAGCCCGGGCCACGTGAAGACGCGCGCGCCCTTCTTGCCGAGCGATGCGAGGATGGTCGCCTCGAAGTTCGCGATCACCGCCTTGACGGCCTTCGCCTCGACGGCGGCGGCCTCGGCCAGGTGCGCGACCAGGCCCGACTTGGTCAGCGGCTTGGTGATCGGCTTCATCGCTGCCGGGGTGGTGTTCGGCGCAGCGGCCTTGGCGGCGGCCTTCGGAGCAGCCTTCTTCGCGGGCGCCTTGGCGGCGGGCTTCTTGGCCGCGGCCTTCTTGGCGGCGGGCTTCTTTGCAGCGGGCTTCTTTGCGGTGGCCATGTGGGTTCCTGTTGCTGTGGAAGAAGACCTCGAGGTCGTTGTCGTGCGCGTTCGAGAGCATGTGCCGCGACGGCGCAGCGCGATTCTACTCACGAACGATGCGCGCGGAGGCCTTTTTTCCCGTGTCTGCACGCATTTTTTTCGGGGTGCGGCACAGCGCGCCGCGTGCCTCAAGCACCGCGGGGCGAGTCCGCGTCGGCCATCACCTCGCCGAGGCGGATCGAGCGGCCCGGCGACCACGAAGGCTCGAAGCGCAGGGGCCGCGCGGGCCACAGGATCACGACCGTCGAGCCGAGCAGGAAGCGGCCCATCTCGGCGCCCTGCGCGAGCACGATCGGCGGGGCGTCGTAGTCCCACGCTCGGACCGTGCCGCGCCGCGGCGGGTTGACGACGCCGTGCCACACGGTGGCCATGCTGCCGACGATCGTCGCGCCGACCAGCACCAGCACGAACGGGCCGTTCGCGGTATCGAACAGGCACACCACCCGCTCGTTGCGGGCGAAGAGCCCGGGAATGCCGCGCGCAGTGGCGGGGTTGACCGAGTAGAGGCTCCCCGGCACGTGGACCATCCGGCGCAGCCGCCCCTCGCAGGGCATGTGGATGCGGTGGTAGTCGCGCGGGCTCAGGTAGAGCGTCGCGAACCAGCCGTCCTCGAAGCGCGCGGCGAGCGCCGCGTCGCCGCCAAGGAGCGCCGCGGCCGTGTAGTCGTGGCCCTTGGCCTGGAAGATCCGGTCGCGCTCGATGCGGCCGAACTGGCTGATCGCGCCGTCGACCGGGCAGATCCACGTCGCGTCCGCGATCGGACGCGCGCCGGGCTTCAGTGCCCGTGTGAAGAAGTCGTTGAAGCTCGCGTACGACTCGATCCGCGGATCGGCCGCCTCGGCCATGTCGACACCGTAGCGCGCGACGAAGCGACGGATCGCCGCGTGGGTCCACGCACCGGCGCGCGCCGACGCGAGCCGCCCGGCGAACGCGGTCATCGCCCGCTTGGGCAGCAGGTGCTGCAACAGCACGAAGGGATCGGTCACGGCGGGCCCGGGGTTGGCGGTCGGCGGCCATTCTAGCGATCCCGCCGCCGCCGTCCCGGCCGACCTGAGGCACACTGCGGGGATGCTCTCGTTCCTGCCGGCGCCGCTGCGCGGCGCGATCGCGGCGACGCTGCTGGTCGCCAACACGCTGCTCTGGTGCGGCCTGCTGTTCATGCTGGCGCTGGTGCGACTCGCGCTCCCGTTCGAGGCGGCGCGACGCGTGCTCGACCCGGCGCTCAACGGCGTCGCCGCGCTCTGGATGCGCGGCAACAGCGGCTGGATGGCGCTCTCGCACCGCACCGCGTGGGACGTCGAGGGCGTCGATGCGCTGCCCTACCGGGGCTGGTACATGGTGGTCTGCAACCACCGCAGCTGGGCCGACATCTTCGTGCTGCAGCACGTGTTCAACGGCCGCATCCCGATGCTGAAGTTCTTCCTCAAGCAGGAACTGCGCTGGGTGCCGGTGATGGGCCTCGCATGGTGGGCGCTCGACTTCCCGTTCATGAAGCGCCACTCCGAGGCCTATCTCGCCAAGCACCCCGAGGCGCGCTTCGACGACATCGAGACGACGCGGCGCGCGTGCCGCAAGTTCGCGCTGGTGCCCACCAGCGTCATGAACTTCGTCGAGGGCACGCGCTTCACGCCGGCCAAGCACGCGGCGACCCAGTCGCCGTACCGGTACCTGCTCAGGCCCAAGGCCGGCGGCCTCGCGCTCGCGCTGAACGCGCTCGGCGACCGGTTCGACTCGCTGGTCGACGTGACGATCGTCTATCCCGGCGGCACGCCCGGCTTCTGGGGCTTCCTGCGCGGCGACCTCGACCGGGTGATCCTGCGCGTCGACCGCCGGCCGATCCCGGCCGAGTTCCGCACCGGCGACTATGCCGGCGACCCGGCCTTCCGCAAGCGGCTGCAGCAGTGGCTGCACGAGGTGTGGCTCGACAAGGACGCGCGGATCGCGGCGCTGCTCGGCGAGCCGCCGCCCTGCGAGGACACGCCGCCGCCGGCGCCCGAGGCACGCAAGGCCACGCGCACCGGTGCCTGAGACGTCCGGCGCGGGCCGCGCCGGCGCGGATCGCGGATCGCGGATCGGGCATACTCACGCCCCCGCCGATCCGAAGGAACACCGCGCCCATGTGGTTCAGGAACCTGACCGTGCTCCGCGTTCCCGCCGGCTCCGGACTCGACGCCGACGCGCTCGCCGACGCGCTGCGGCCGCATGCGTTCACCGAGCCGACCTCGGTCGAGGCGGTACGCACCGGCTTCGTGCCGCCGCGCGAGGGCGACGCGTCGCTGGTCGCGTCGGTCGGACGCCAGCTGCTGTTCGCGCTGCGCCAGGAGAAGAAGCTGCTGCCGTCACGCGTGGTCGCGCAGTTCGTCAAGCAGCGCGCCGAGCGGATCGAGGCCGAGGACGGCTTCAGGCCGGGGCGCAAGCGGATGAAGGAGCTCAAGGAGCGGGTCGTCGACGAGCTGCTGCCGCGCGCCTTCAGCCTGGCGACCGATACTCGCGCATGGATCGACCCGGTGAACGGCTGGCTGGTGATCGATGCGGCCTCGGCCGCGCGCGCCGACGAGGTGGTCGGCCTGCTCGCCAAGGCGTTCGACGGCTTCCCCGGCCGCCCGCTGAAGACCGTGCAGTCGCCGGCGGCCGCGATGACGCAGTGGCTGGCCGACGGCGAGGCGCCGGCCGGCTTCACGATCGACCAGGACGTGGTGCTGAAGGCGCGCGACGGCAAGGCCACCGTGCGCTGGGCGAACCAGTCGCTCGAGGCCGACGACGTCGCCCGGCACGTGAAGGCCGGCAAGCAGTGCACGCGGCTCGCGCTGACCTGGAACGACCGGGTGTCGGTGGTGCTGACCGACACGCTCGCGATCAAGCGCGTGCGCCCGCTCGACGTCGTGCAGGAGGCCGAGGCCGGCAGCGCCGCGTCGACCGACGCGGATGAGCGCTTCGCGTCGGACTTCGCGCTGATGACCGGCGAGCTCGCGGCCCTGCTCGCGGGCATCGTCGGGGCGCTCGGCGGGCCGCTGCCCGACGGGCGGCTCGACGCGCCGGCTGGGCCAGCAGCGGTCCGCAGGGCGGCCTGACGCGGGTCCGCTCGCAGCCGCCCGCTGCACGAGGCCCGTCCGGTCGGACCCGCTCGTCGCTTGGCGATCCGAAGTTCAACCGCCTCGAGTCGGCTCGAGACGGGCGCCGGCACCAGGCCGGCAGCGGCCGACCGTGCCGTGAAGTGTCTCGATGAGGCGCGTGGCCTGCCGCGATGCCCTGCCTCGACAGCCGACGCAGCACCGCCACGATCTGCTCGACCGAGAACCGGCTCTTCCTCACGACACGCTCCCTTGCTCTCGCTTGGGTCGGTTTGCCGAAAGACTCCCGGTCACAGCGGCCCGGTTTCCTCGATGCAGATCGCTGGGTGGAACGCCAGCCGAGGCCGGAGCGGTCAGTAGCCGACGCCGCGCGCCAGCATCGCGGCGAGCACGGGCAGGCCCGCGAACAGGCCGAGCTGCAGGTGGATCCAGGTCCGCACGCCCGCGAGTGCGGACGCATCGGGCAGACGCGCGTCGGCCCGGGAGGCGCGACGCCAGCGGAGGTAGGTCAGCGTGGGGGCCAGCGACACCAGGCCGATCGTCACGAAGAGGGCGATCTTCAGCCAGAAGACCGGGTTGCCGAGGTAGAAGTCTGCGCCGCGCGCGCCCCATGCGACACGGGCCGCACCGGCGGCGAGCGCCACGCCTGCGGCCAGTCCGTAGACGAGGTCGACTCGGGCGATCAGCTCGACCCAGGCGGCCGAGGGGCGCAGCCGCAGCAGGGCGAATTCGGCGAGCAGGGTGCCGAACACGGTCAGGATCGCGAGATGGTGGAGGGTCGCGAGGCTCAGGTCGATGGCGAGGGTCATGGTGGTTTCCGAGGCGGCGATCCGCCTATGTGTGCACTGTACACATCTAGCCTATGCGACAATGTGTGCGCTGTCAACATCACCTCCGGAGAGGTCATCCGATGCGCAAGCCCTATCACCACGGTCACCTGAGGGAGGCGCTGCTGGAGGCTGCGCGCGCGCGGCTCGCCGAGGGCGGGGAATCGGAGCTGAGCCTGCGCGACCTCGCCGCGAGGGTCGGCGTGAGCGTGAACGCCACCTATCGCCACTTCGAGAGCAAGGAGGCCATGCTCGTGGAGCTGGCGGCGGGCGGGTTCGACGCGCTGCGTGCGGACCTGCGCGACGCCGTCGCGTCGGCGGGCGCGGTGAGTGCCCTCCGCAGGCTGAACGTGGTCGGCGAGGCCTACGTCGGCTTCGCGAACCGCGATCCCGCCCTGTTCCGCCTGATGTTCGGACGCGAGGGCCGCTTCGAGTCGGACGAACGCTTCCGCGAGGCGGCCGGCGCCGCGTTCATGGTCCTCGTCGAGTGCGTGGCGGCGGTGCGCGAAGAACCGCCGGACGCGCCCGAGGTGATCCGGGCCGCGATCGCCGCATGGTCGGTGGCGCACGGGTTCGCCACCCTCGGCATCGAGGGCTACCTGCAGGCGCTCCCGGCCGCGCAGCGGCCGACCGCCCGCGAGGTCGTGTCCAGGCTCGACGTCAACGACGGCGGCCGGCGCGAGCCGAACCTCGCCGGCTGAGCCCGCCGGAATCGGTGTACGGCGCCGGTACGGCGACGATGCTAGGCTCTCGCAATGGCTTCTGCGCTCGAGTTCGGAGTTCCGGCGACGCTCGCGCTGGCCGCGCTGGTGCTGGCGGCCGGTCGGGGCGTGCTGAACGCGGTGCCCGCGCTGCAGCGGCACTCGATGCCGGCGGCGGTCGTCGGCGGTCTGATCGCAGCCGCGCTGGTGGCGGCGCTCCATGCGGCGGGCACCGACCTGGCCTTCGCCCAGGGCCTGCAGCCCGGGATGATGCTCGCGTTCTTCGCGACGATCGGACTCGGCGCGGATCTCAGGCTGCTCGCGCGCGGGGGCCCGTTGCTCGTGCGCTTCGCGATCGCGGTGCTGGTGATGCTGATCGCACAGAACGTGGTCGGCGTGCTCGCTGCGCGACTGCTCGGCGTCGACCCGGCGATCGGACTGCTCGTCGGCTCGATCACGATGGCCGGCGGCCATGGCACCGGCGCCGCCTGGGGCGCGAAGTTCGCCGAGGCCTTCGGGCTGACGGCGGCCCCGGCCCTCGGCATCGCCGCGGCGACCTTCGGCCTGGTCGCTGGCGGCCTCGTCGGCGGTCCGGTCGCGCGTCGGCTGATAGAACGCCTCGCCGCCCAGGGGCGTCCGCTCGGGGTCGGCGCGGCGCATGCGCATCCGCGAGACGGCGCCCGTGCCGCGGGACCGATGACCGCCGAGCGCCTGACGGTGACGATCCTGCTGGTGGCCGTCTGCATCGTCGCCGGGGGCTGGGTCGCCGAGCGGATGGCCGACGCGCCCGTCTCGCTGCCGCCGTTCGTCTGGACGCTGATCAGCGGCGTCGTGCTGCGCAACCTGCTCGCGGCCGCCCGGATGCACGAGGTCGACGACCGCGCGCTGGATCTCGCCGGCCAGGTGTCGCTCGGCCTGTTCCTCGCACTCGCGCTGATGAGCCTTCGACTGTGGGAGGTCGCGGCGCTGGCCGGTCCGGTGCTGGCGATCGTCGCGCTCCAGGTCGCGGTCGTCGTCGCGCTGGCCACGCTGCTGACCTTCCGCCTTGTGGGCGGCGACTACGAAGCCGCGGTGCTGGTCGGCGGGCAATGTGGCTTCGGACTGGGCGCCACCCCCACTGCGATGGCCAACATGCAGGCGCTGACCGAGCGCTTCGGCCATGCGCCGAACGCGTTCGTGGTCGTGCCCATCATGGGCGCCTTTCTGATCGACCTGATGAACGCGCTGGTGATCGGCGCGTTCGCGTCCGCCCTGCCGCTGCTGCGGCCCTGAGCATGGAATCCGGCCGAGGCCGGCGCGTCAGCGCTGCGCCCGATGGCGCCGCAGGTGATCCTCGATGAAGGTCGACACGAAGCAGTGGCCGTGGTCGTATCCGTCGTGGCGGCGCAGCTCCGGTCGCGGTAGGGACGGGAATTGCGCCCCGCCCCCCGCACAGATCCGTACGAGCGGAACTACCGCTTGCGGCTCCTGCCTCGAGTCATGACGCGAAACGCTGGTTCGGGTACGGGTGAAGGACCCGCACCAGCGGGAGGTACCGAGCGACGATGCGACGGAACGTGGTCCATGACATCCGACGATGCTGACCACGCCGCCGCAGCGCATGCAGCCAAGCCCGACCCACCTCCTTTCGCTAGGTGCTCAGGCGATCGCTGTTGCCCGGGACGGCGGGGTAAGCGAAGTAGCCTTGAACCACACGCCGCAGCCATTGGCCGGTCGCGCGGACCGGTTCGTGCATGCGGCGATCCGGTGCTCGAGGACGCCCATCATCCAGTCGTGCTCGACGGTGTCGAAGAACGCCTTGATGTCTGCATCGAGCACCCAGTTCACCCGCTTCCAGTGGAGCGCCATCCACAGGGCATCCAGCGCATTGTGCGGGTTGCGCCCGGGGCGGAATCCATACGAGGAGCCGAGGAAGTCCGCTTCGTAGATCGGCGTGAGCGCCGTCACCACGGCGTGCTGGACGATCTTGTCTTCCAGCGCCGCGATGCCAAGAGCACGAAGCTTGCCGTCCGCCTTGGGGATGTGCACCCTGCGAGAGGGCAACGCCCGAAGTCGTATTCGCGGGTGGACTCTCCAACGCCTTCGCCACGCGCCGCCAGCTGCCCTTGAGCAGGACGCGGGCGACATCACCGCGGGGATGCGTAACGCTTCGCAACACCTGTTACCCCGAAGCGCTTGGCCGCGGCCGGTAGCGATCGGACTATCGGTCACGGTCCAAACCCTCTCGAAGCCATCGATGAATCGTCTGCTGCTGCCGCTGTTCGTAGCCTCGGCCGTGTTGATCGCCGCTTGCGGCGCAGGCAGTTCCGAGCCGACGCCCACGCCGACACCGACGCCCACGCCACCGCCGGCTTCATCCCCCTACCCGGCCGGCTTGACCGACCAGCAGATCACCGTCAATGGTGTTGTCCGTCGGTACCGTGTGCACGTCCCGGCTGCACTGACCGGTGCGCCAAAGGCCGTGGTTCTCGTACTGCACGGCGGCGGCGGCGAAGGCCTGAACGTGGCCAACACCGGCCAGCATCCGCTCTCTGTGTTCCGCAGCGTCGCTGACCGCGAGGGCTTTGTCGTGGTCTACCCCGGCGGCCTGCCCGCCAAGGACATCGACGGCAATCCAGGCTGGGTCGACTGCCGCGCTGACAACACGGTGTCCAGCGGTGCCGACGACGTGGGCTTTCTCGCGGCGCTGATCGAGCGCGTAAGCACCGAGTACGGGCTGACCACCTCGCGCATGTTCATGGCCGGCGGCTCCAACGGTGCGCAGATGACGCACGCGTTCGCATTCAACCGCGCCGATCTGGTGGCGGCGGTGGCCACCGGTGCCGGCAGCCTGCCGCAGACGCCGCTGCCGGGCGGCTGCACCACCGGCCCGAGCCGGCCGTTACCCATCCTGATCCTGCACGGTAGCGCCGATATCCAGATGCCCTGGGGCGGTGGCTGCGTGGCCAACCTCGGCGGAGCCTGCAACCGTGGCCGCGTGATCTCGGCCGAGGCCACGCGCGACCGCTGGCTGCAGATCAACGGACTGACCGGCGGGACACCCACCCGGTCGGTGGTCGATGGCAACGCGAACGACGGTGGCCCGGCCAACCGCTTCGACTACGCCGGAGCGGTCCCGGTCCAGTGGTGGCGGCTGGATGGCGCCGGCCACACGGCCCCGAGTCAGACGGTGCTGGTCAGCCCCAACCCGGCCACCGGGATCCAGAATCGCGACATCGAGTTCGCGGAAGCGGTCTGGGCTTTCTTCAAGGCGCGGCTGCCGGACTGATCTGCGGCAGCATCTCGGCCTTGCTGCCGACGTTGCGCAGATGTCTGATCCGTTGCCACGGCGGACCGGATTGCGGGCTGCTCAACCGCCTCGTCGACCATGCGCTGCACCCGAGCCGACCACGCCTACGGCCAGGGCTGCGCGAGTTGGGCGACTGCGCTCGCCGCCGCTGCACCGTCTGCTCGCACCCGTGGCCGCTTATGCGTTGAACCAGGCAGCAGGCTACGTCGGCATGACGCTCGTCTCGTGCTTCGCGAGGCGACGCCGGCAGGCGTGGCCACCGGGGCAGCGCTTGCACGCTTCCACCGCGTGTTTGGGGAGTACGCCCGGCCGCCTGAAGCCTGCAGCGACTGTGGCGGCGCCATGGCCGAATGTGGCCGCGCTGATCGAAACGGGCGAGCAGATCACGATCGGCGCGATCTACCCGATCGGGTGCGCGACCACCGCGAGTGAAGCCGACCATGTGCTGGTGATGCTGCGGCGACGTGAGGGCGAGACTCTGACCCAGATGCTCGATCGGCTCGACGCCGGCATCGCCGGAGGGATGGGCCGATTCGCCTTCGACGCGCCGCCCACCCGGGTGCGGCCGATGCAGGCGGCGGTTCGCGATGCGATCGTCGCCGCGCCGTCGATCCCGCCCGATTCGATCGCCCGCGCGGCCGAACTCGACAACGGGCCGGTGTGGCAGGCCTTCTGGCTCGCGTCGGCCGTCGACGTCCTCGCCCTCGATGCGTCGCTCGTGCGCTGGCCGGCGTTCCGGGCGATCGGTGTGGTCGGTCCGCAGCCGACCGGCTCGGACACCGACCGGGAGGTCCGGATGCTCGCACGCTCGAGCGCGATGAGCGAGGACCCGATCACCGGTTCGCTGAACGCGGCGATCGCGCGCTGGCGCCACGCGCAGGACCGACTGCATGGCGCCGCGCGGGTCGCGCAGGGCACGGCGACGGGTGTACGGGGAGGGTGAGCGTGGTGCCGGACGGCGAGGCCGTCCGGATCGGCGGCCAGGTGCACGTGATGGTCGCCGGAACGCTCTCGCTCTGACGGGCGGGCCGGCGCGCGTCACCGCATCGGAATGCGGTAGGGCCCGATGACCGAGTTGAACAGCATGTCGCCGTTCTCGAGGAACTGCAGGATCGCGTAGGCGCCGTTGCCCTTGTTGTTCTGCCCGAAGATCGTCCGCGACACGGTGCGGCCGGTGTCCCAGTCCAGGCCGGTCACCTCCCAGCCGTCTGCCTTGCTGTAGCCGTTGACGAACACCGCGTTGGCGCCCGAGCTCACCAGAGGCACCATGCTGACCGACACCACGTCGCCGCGCGTCCACGCAGAGTAGAAGCGGTTCTCCTTGTCGTTCCAGACGATCTTCTCGACACCACGCGGCGGGGTGTGGACCGGGCCCACGGTCATCACGTCGATGATGCGGTCAGGGTGGCCTTCCTCGATCAGGTTGTTGACCACGAACGCGCCGTAGCCCGACACGATGATGGTCTGTTCGGACTGCAGCCAGGGACGCTGTTCGGAGATGCCGGCGGTGACCGGCTTCTGGTCGGCGATGCGGGGCGACAGCGCCCCGGGGACCTGACGCGCATCGCCGGGGATCTCGTCGCGCCAGAAGGCCACCAGCTTCATGCGGTTCGACCCGTCGGTGATCAGCACGAGCCGGTCCTCGTTGTCGCCGAAGCCCATGAGCGTCGGCGTCGAGCCGGTGCCGGTGCCGGCCTTGATGGCCGGCGGCCAGTCGCCGCCGTCGTACTGGGCGGTCCAGGCGCCGTCCTTGGGATCGTCGGACAGCCTCCCGTTCTTCCACACCAGCTTGCGCATCACGCCCGGCAGCCTCGGCTTCTTCGAGCCGGTCGCGACGTAGATGCCGCCCGCGGGGTCGACCGCCAGCGAGTTGGTGGCCATCTGGTTGTCGTCGTCGAACGCGCGGAACTGGCCGTTCTTCAGCCCTGCGTCGATGACGGCGACGCCGTTGAGCGCGCCGATGACCACGTGGCCGTCGTAGGTCATGTTCATGCCCACGAGGCCCACCTTCGGCGCCTCTCCGAACACGCTGGTCGGCGGAATGATGGTCGCCGTGTCGAAACGCGCCTTCACCTCCAGCCCTTTCGACGGATCCCGGCGGTCGACCAGCCCGATCGCCGAGACGATGGTGCCCGCATTGGCGTACACGTAGTCCTGGTTGCTCACCAGCGCGTAGATGCCAGCCGGCAGCACGCTGCCCGGGGCCGGCCCGAGGATCCGCTTCAGATGCGCCTCGGAGGCCGACATGTCGGCATACCGGAACTTGGCGATCCGCTGCAGCGCATCTTGCGATCGCCGCGTCGCCCCGGGCAGGTCGATGTCGGCGACCCGTGACCAGCGCCCGCCGCGCGCGTCGATCAGCGCCACGCGGTCGGTCGAGACGGACCAGAAGTAGCCTGGCTGCGCCGAAGCGTAGGTGGCGTTGTTGACGGGACCGCCCCAGACCGGGGTGAGGGTATCGAGATCGACCTTCCGTTCGCGGAGCGGGATCTTGTAGGGAATGCTGTTCTGCTTGGCGGGGTTGATGTGCGTGACACCGTAGATGTCCGCGGACAGGTAGGGGTTGCGCTCGGGGCGCGTCTGCGCCGCCGCGCCCTGCAGGAACACCGCGAGCCCCAGCAACGACATCGCCGCCGCACGTCCTGCCGACCCGCCGATACGCTTCGTCACCGCCATCCCACTCTCCTGAAGTCCGGCTCATGCTCGTCGCAACGCGCCCACACTCTAGCCGAGGCGCGCTTCGATCGGGCGATCGGACGTTCAGCCCCGTCGAGTCGGCTCGAGACGGGCGCCGGGACCAGGCTGGCAGCGGGCGACCGTGCCGTGGAGTGTCTCGATGTTCAGGCGTGCCCCGCCTCGCCCAGGTGTGCCTGCGTCGCCGCGCCCGTCCCGCCGTGTCTTCGCTCCTCGAGCTGTGAACGTGTCCACCTCGTTCTAAGTGGACACGAATGCGTTGATGACCTCGAGCCGGCGGGATTGGAGCAAGAACTCCTGACGCGTATCGGTCGCCGCCCGTGGGGAGGCCCGCGGCTCGCCTACCAGTGCGGCCGGTCCGCCCCGACCCGCACCGGCCGGATCTCGTCGATCGACACCTTCGCGAGCGCCTCGCCGAACTCCGGCGGGATCGGCAGCGAGCGCAGCCGGTCGCCGACCTTCGCGACCCACGCGCGGACCTCCCAGCCCTCGACCAGCAGCTGCGCGCCGCGCATCAGCCGGTAGTCGATCCGGAAGCGCTTCGGCCCGAACTTCTCGATCCGCGCCTCGGCGAGCAGCCGGTCGCCGTCGGTCGAGGCGACCAGGAACTTCGCGTGCGCCTCGAGGATCGGCGTGCCGACGACGCCGTAGCGCTCGGTGAGCAGCGCCTGCGACAGCCCTGCGCTGCGCAGCCAGTTCTGGAACGCGGTGTCGAACCAGTAGAAGTAGTGCGGGTAGAACACGATCCGTGCGGGATCGCAGTCGCCCCACTCGACGGTGAAGGCGGTGGTGAAGGACAGCGGCTCGTTCATCGGGACGGTCATCTTTCGCGCGGCCGTCATGCCGCGTAGCGGCGCACCGCGTCCTCGTCCCAGACGAGGCCGGTGCCGGGGACGTCGGGCGCGGCGACGTGGCCGCCGCGCGGCGCGATCGGATCGGCGAGCACCGGTGCGGCCCAGTCGACGTACTCGAGCCAGTGCGCGGTCGGCGTCACCGCGAGCAGGTGGGCACTGACCTCGGGGAAGAGGTGCGAGGACATCTCCAGGCCCGCGGCCTGCGCGAGCGCGGCCGCGCGCATCCAGCCGGTCACGCCGCCGATGCGCTCGGCGTCGGGCATCACGTAGTCGCAGCAGCCGGCCGCGAGCGCCTGCGCCATCTGCTCGGGGCCCATGAAGTTCTCGCCGATCTGCACCGGCGTGCGCAGCTCGCGCGCGATCCGCGCCGTGCCGGCGAAGTCGTCGGCCCGCACCGGCTCCTCGATCCACGCCATGCCGCCCTCGTCGTCGATCATGCGGCCGCGCAGGATCGCGTCGTTGACGGTGAGCGACTGGTTGAAGTCGCACATCAGCGTCGCGTCGGGCCCGATCGCGCGGCGCACGACGCGCACCGCCTCCAGGTCGGCGCGCGCGTCGGGGCGCCCGAGCCTGAGCTTCACCGCGCCGAAGCCCTCGGCGAGCAGCGCCTCGGCCTCGCGCGCGAGCTCGGCGGGCGGCATCAGCCCCAGGCCGTTCGAGTTGTACGCGCGGATCGGGCGCGGCGTGCCGCCGAGCAGCCGCGCGAGCGGCAGGCCGCGGTGGATCGCGAGCGCGTCCCACGCCGCCATGTCGATGCCGGCCATCGCCATCAGCACGACGTTGTGCACGCCGAGCAGCGCGTAGCGGGCGCGCAGCGTGCGCTCGACGTCGAACGGCGCGAGCGGCAGGCCGACCACCATCGCCGCCATCGCGTCGACGAAGGCGACCATCGGCTCGAGGTTGTGCGGCCCGATCGCGAACAGGTACGACCGGCCCACCGTGCCGTCGTCGGCCTCGAGGTCGATCAGCACCAGCGCCGCGCGCTCTACGGCGCCGCTGCCGGTGCGCAGCGGCCGGCGCATCGGCGCGAGCACGGGCCGCGCGCGGATCGCGCGGATCGCGGGGACGGCGGCGGGGGCGGACATCGTCGGGGGCTCCTCGGTCGGGCGCCGCATTCTCCCCCGCGGCCCCGCCCTGGGCAAACCGGCCCGGGCTCGCCGGGTGAGCCAGCGCGGACCGATGATCGGACGCCGTGCCCGCCGAAGGAGTCGCGCGATGTCCCCCTGGTCCAACCGGTCCGTTCCCCCCGAGCTGACCGACTGCCTGCTGCACGGTCCCGAGTCCGGCGCCGAGCTCTTCATCGTGGAAGGCCGCTCGGCGGCCGACGCCGTCCGCGCGGTGCGCGATCCGCTGCGCCAGGCGGTGCTGCCGCTGCAGGGCAAGCCGCTGAACGGCGCGCGCGCCACCGCCGCGCGGGTCGCGGCCGATCCGTTCCTCGGCGCGCTCGCCGCGGCGCTCGGCACCGGCTGGGGCGAGGCGTGCTCGCTCGACGGCCTGCGCTACGAGCGGGTGCTGCTGCTGCACGACCCGGACGCCGACGGCATCCACATCGGCGCGCTGCTGCTGATGCACGTCGCGCGCTGGCTCGCGCCGCTCCTCGAGGCCGGCCGCGTCGAGCGCGTGCATGCGCCGATCGGCGAGGTGCGCGGTGGTCCGGGCACTGCCCGGACGGGCGAGCCGCCGGCGCTCGCGTTCGGCGATGCGCACTTCCGCGCGCTGTGCGAGCGGGCCCGCACGCGGCACGGCGGCGCGTTCGTCGCGGTGCGCCATCGCGGGCTCGGCGCGATCTCGCCCGCGGCGCTGCGCGCGACCTGCGTCGACCCGGCCACGCGCCTCACCACGGTGCTCGACGACACCGACGCACGGCTCGCGGCCGCGGCGTTCGGCACGCCGCGGCGCGCGACGCCGGCGGTCGCCGGGTGCAGCGGATGAGCACGGTCGCCTCGCCCGCGCCCGCGTCGCCGACCTGCGCGGTAGGCCGCACGGCCGAGGGGTGCGGGCGGCGTGCGGCGTATGCTGCGGGTCCCGCACCGCTTCGCCCCGCATCGCCGATGTCCGCCGCCGAACATTCCGATCCCGTCCACGAGCCGCGCCTGTGGCGCGACGACGGCTGGACCGCCCGCGTGATCAAGAACGAGGACGACGACGGCTGGGCCGTCGAGATGGTCAAGGACGGCGAGTCCGAGCCCGCGCTCGTCGGCCCGTGGACGATGGGCCGCGACAAGAAGAACCCCAAGCCGCTCGACACGGCGGCGTTCAACACGCTCGTCAAGACCGCCTCCGAGGTGCTGCGCCGCCACGAGCAGCAGCGCCACGCGCAGCTGCACCGGGAGGTCGAGGTCGACGGCCCCGAGGGCCGCGTCACCGTCACGCTCGACGTCGTGTCCGACGACGACGACCCCTACGCGACGCTCGCCGCGCGCGACGCGTCCGGTGCAGCCCTCGCCTCGCAGCGCGTGTCGGCCGGCTTCCGGCTGTCCGCGGCGAGCGCCGCGCGCTGGGTCGACGCGGGCTTCCCGCGGCCTCGCGAGGACTGACGCAGGGTGTCGCCGGGCGCCGCCCGGCGCCGCGTCCGCGAACGGAACCGTCCGGCTTGCCCCCGGACGGTCCCCGTGCGAGCCTGCGCCGCGATGCCCGACCGCTCGATCCCGCCGCGCGCCCTTGCCCTGCTCGTGCTGCTGACGCTCGTCTGGGGCACCAACTGGCCGCTGTTCGCGCTCGCCGTGCGCGAGATGTCGGTCTGGACCTTCCGCGCGATCGCGGTCACGGTCGCGGGCCTGGTGCTGCTCGGCATCGCGCGGGCGCGCGGCCAGTCGCTCGCGGTGCCGCGGCGTCACTGGCGCACGGTCGCTGCGGCGACGATCGCCTACCTCTTCGTCTGGAACATCGCCAGCACCTATGCGGCGATCCTGCTCCCGTCCGGGCAGGCCGCGGTGCTCGGCTTCACGATGCCGCTGTGGTCCGCGCTGATCTCGTGGGCGGTGCTCGGCGAGCGGCTCACCGGTCGCCTGGTGCTCGCGGTCGCGCTCGGCGGCGCGGCGGTCGTGCTGCTGATGGTGCCGAGCTTCGCCGCCTACGCCGACGCGCCGCTCGGCCTCGCCTGCGGGCTGGTGTCGGGGATCGGCTGGGCGATCGGCACGCTGATCATCAAGCGCGGCGGCGTCGACGTGCCGGTCACCGTGCTGACCGGCTGGCAGCTGCTCGGCGTCGCGGTGCCGATCACGATCGGCGCGCTCGCGCTCGGCGACCATCGCTGGTTCGTGCCGTCGTGGCAGACCGTCGCGGTGATCGCATGGATCTCGCTGGTGCCGATGAGCATCGGCAACGTCGCATGGTTCGCGATCGTCGGGCTGCTGCCGGCGAGCGTGGCGGGGCTGTCGTCGATCATGGTGCCGGTGGTCGCGATGCTCTCGGGTGCGCTGGTGCTCGGCGAGCCGCTCGGCCTGCCGCAGTGGCTCGCGATCGCCTGCACGGTGGCGGCGCTGTCGCTCGCGCTGCTCAGGCCGTCGCCTCGCTGACGGGGGCCGGAGGCGGCGCGTCGAGCTCGAGCGCGTCGCTCGCCACCCGCACGAACGCGCGCGCGGCGGCGTCGAAGTCCCAGCGCTCGACGACGCAGCGGCGCGGCGTGGCACGCGCCCTCCAGCGGATCAGGTTCACCGAGTTGCCCGCCTCGTGGCGCACGCGCCGCGACACCGCGGTGCCCGCCTGCACCGCCCACGCGCGGCGCGCGAGGCCGTCGATCGAGCCGTGCAGCGGCGCGACGTAGGGCAGGTGGATGTGTCCGCCGAGCACCAGGTCCGCGCCGGCCTCGACCCAGCGGCGCACCGCGGCCTCGGCGCCGTGCAGCCGGTCGTGCGCGTCCTGCGCGCGCACCGTCAGCACCGGCTGGTGGGTGACGACGAGCCGCAGCTGGTCGGGCGTCGCCGCGCGCAGCCGGCGCGCGACGCGCTCGGCCTGCGCGGCCGACACCTCGCCGTCGACGTGGCGCATCCGCCGCGTGGTGTTCACCGCGACCACGAGCAGCGACGGGCTGGCGTGGACCGGCTCGAGCACCGGGCCGAACGCACGCCGGAAGCCCGACCACGGCCGCAGCAGACGCGACGCGACGTCGAACAGCGGGATGTCGTGGTTGCCGGGAATGACGACCGTCGCCGCGACTCCGAGCCGCGCGACGAACGCGCGCGCGGCCTCGAACTGCGTCGCGCGCGCGCGCTGCGTCACGTCGCCCGAGACGACGAGCAGCGTCGGCGCCTGCGCGCGCACCCAGTCGACGAGCACCTCGACCACTTCGGGCCGCTCGGTGCCGAAGTGCGGGTCCGAGACCTGGACGACGACGTCGTCGCTCATCGCACCTCGACCGCGTCCTCGGGCGCGGGCACCAGCAGCCGCAGCGGCTCGGGGTCGACCTCGATGCGCAGCGGCACCGGCAGGCGCAGCACCTCGCCGTCGGTCGCGACGCGGATGCGCGTGCGCCGGCCCAGCCGCGACGGCCGCACGACCAGCCGCTCGACGTCGAGCCGGACGAGCGGCGAGGCCTCGCCCAGGCCGCCGACCGCGCCGCGCAGCGCGAGCCACAGCAGCCGCAGCCCGCCGTAGGGCGGCACGACGATCGCGGCGAGCCGCCCGTCGCCGATCGAGTCGTCCACCTCCATGCCGAGGCGTTCGAGCTGCAGCGGGTTGTTGCCGACGAAGAGCGTCGAGGTGCGCACCGTGCGCGTCGCGCCGCCGGTCGTCAGCTCGAGCCGCAGCGGCCGCACGCCGCGCGCGAGCGTCGCGAGCGCGGCGAGCAGCGCGACCGGGCGGCTGCGGCCCCAGCGCCGCTTCCAGGCCTCGCGGTCCTCGAGCAGGTTCGGGTACAGGCCGACGCTCGCGTTGACGAGGAAGACGCGCCCGCCGACGCGGCCGACGCGGATCGGCACGGGCCGTGCGCGCAGCAGCGCGCGCGCGGCGGCCTCGGGCTCGGTCGGCACGCCGTGCGCGCGGCCGAAGTAGTTGAACGTGCCCTGCGGCAACAGCCCGAGCGGCCGGCCGCTGCCGAGCACCTGCTGCGCGACCGCGTTGATCGTGCCGTCGCCGCCGGCCGCGACCACCGCGCCGCCGCGCTCGAGCGCACGGCGCACCGCGTCGCGCGCGACCTCGGTCAGCGCCGACGGCTCGGGCGCCTCGAGCAGCAGGTGCTCGCGTCCCGCGTCGCGCAGCACCGCGACGACGGCGTCGCGCCGCGCCTCGGCGTCGAGCCGCCCGGAGGCGGCGTTCATCACGACGAACAGCGGCAGGTCGGGCGCGTCGACGATGTCCCTCCCGGGGCGTGTGGGGGTGCTCCGGCACGCTGCGGGGGCCTGTGCGCCGGCGAGGCAGGACGCCGGCGGGTCCGGCGGCGGGAGCGGCCCGCGATCCGCGGGTCGGGCAGGCCGGCGTGGTCCTGACAGCCGGGCTCAGCGCGGCTCGGTCTCGTCGCCGTCGGCGCGTGCGGCGCGGCGGGCGAGCGCGTCGTCGGCGACCGCGCCGAGCACGACGCCGATCGCGCCGGCACCGAGGCCGGCCGCGAGCGCACCGAGGGTCGCCGCCAGGAAGAGCGTGTCGAACATGAGGCATCCCTGGAGAAGGTGGAGGGCGCGCGGCTCGTCGAAGCCTGGCCACGCTGTCGCCCCGAGGACGAGGCACGGTCCGTGCCCGCGCCCCGCGCGGGACGGCACGCCGCTTTCGTGTCGGCACGCGGCGGTGGTACGCTCGCGCTCGTTGGTGCCCGACCGGCTGTTCTTGGCCGGAAGGGGTAAACGGGAAGCAGGAAGGCGATGCCGCGCCGCGGCGAGCCCAACCTGCGCTGCCCCCGCAACGGTAAGCGGACGGGGTGCCACAGGCACCCCCGCTCGTGCACGCTGCCACTGGAGCCCGCGCTCCGGGAAGGCCGCACGGGTCGCTCCGCCAGCCCGGATACCGGCCAACGGGTGGTGCACGGCGCGAGCCGTGCACCGTATTGCCCGGGCCAGCGGGGAAGCTGGCGCGGGCGGGTTCCGGAGATCCCGTCCATGTCCGATCCGATCCGCTGCGGCCGTCGGCACGCCTCGCGCGCGCCCGCCCGGCGAACCCCGTTCGTCCTCTCGCCGCTCGCGGCGTCCCTCGCCTCGGGCGCCGCCGCCGGCCTCGCGCTCGTCGCGGCGCCCGTCGCCGCGCAGCCCGCGGCCGTGGCCCCGTCCCCGCTCGAGCAGGTCACCGTGACCGCGACCCGCACGCCGACGCGCGTGTCGGACGCGGTCGCCGAGGTCACCGTGATCGAGCGCGAGGACCTCGAGCGCGCGACCGGCCGCACGCTCGCCGAAACGCTCGCCCGCCAGCCGGGCCTGCAGGTCAGCTCGAACGGCGGGCTCGGCAAGACCTCGGGCGTGTTCATCCGCGGCCTCGAGGCGCGGCACACGCTGCTGCTCGTCGACGGCGTGCGCCTCGGCTCGGCGACTGTCGGCACGCCCTCGTTCGACAACCTGCCGCTGCCCGCCATCGACCGCATCGAGATCGTCCGCGGCCCGCTGTCCTCGGTGTACGGCAGCGAGGCGGTCGGCGGCGTCGTTCAGGTCTTCACGCGGCGCGGCGAGCCGGGCCTCGTGCCTAACGCGTTCGCCACCGTCGGCACCAACCGCTTCGCGCAGCTCGGCGGCGGCCTCGCCTTCGGCAGCGGCGCGTTCGACGGCGCGTTCCAGTTCGTCAACACCGGCACGAAGGGCTTCTCGGCGACCAACCCGAACGCCCGCTTCGGGAACTACAACCCCGACGCGGACGGCTTCCAGCAGAACGCCGGCAGCTTCCGGCTCGGCTGGCAGCTGAACCGCGACTGGCGCGTCGAGGGCTTCGCGCTCGAGTCGCAGGGCGAGACGCAGTACGACGACGGCCCGGGCGCCGACTCGCGCGCGAAGCTGAAGAACGGCGTGCAGTCGCTCGCGGTGTCCGGACGCGTGACCGACGGCTGGCGCACGCGGCTGAGCTACGGCCGCTCCACGGACGTCTACGACACGCTCCAGACCGCGAGCGCGTTCACGCCGCTCGGCGCGACGAAGACCGAGCAGACGCAGCTCGGCTGGGAGAACACCTTCGCGACGCCGGTGGGCCGGCTGCT
Organism: Burkholderiales bacterium; assembly: GCA_020248665.1. Taxonomy (GTDB): domain Bacteria; phylum Pseudomonadota; class Gammaproteobacteria; order Burkholderiales; family Burkholderiaceae_E; genus UBA4615. Next base: position 46,385 of record JADCHE010000077.1, read on the forward strand.
CGCGCTGGTCGAGCGGATCGAGCAGCGCGTCGCGCGGCCCGGCCAGCCGTACAGCGTCGGCGACCGGACGATCGACGCGATCGGCCTCGGCCTCGCCGGCGAGGCGGGCCGCCACGCGTGGCAGGGCGGCGTGCGGCACGACGACAACTCGCAGTTCGGCGGCCAGACCACCGGCAGCCTCGGCTACGGCTACGCGCTCACGCCCACGCTGCGCGCGGGCGCTTCGTACGGCACCAGCTTCGTCGCGCCGAGCTTCAACCAGCTGTACTTCCCCGGCTTCGGCACGCCGACGCTGCAGCCCGAGGAAGGCAAGCACGGCGAGCTGAGCCTGCGCTGGACCTCGGGCACGCAGACGCTGCGCGGCGCGTGGGTCGACAACCGGATCCGCTCGTACATCCCGAGCGGGCCGCTGCCGGTCAACGTGCCCAGCACGCGGATCGACGGGCTGGTGCTGTCGTGGGAGGGTCGCTGGACGGGGCTGGTCGCGGGCGCGTCGTACGAGCACCTCGACCCTCGCAACACCACCGACGGACCGAACTTCGGCAAGCAGCTGGTGCGCCGCGCGAAGGACGCGTTCAGGATGAGCGCCGACTGGAGCGTCGGCCAGTACAGCGTCGGCGGCACGCTGTCGGCGTTCTCGGAGCGCTTCGAGGATGCGGCCAACACGCTGCGGATGGGCGGCTTCACGACGCTCGACCTGCGTGCCGACTGGCGCTACGACCGCGAGTGGGTCGCGGGCGTGCGCGTCAACAACCTCGCCGGCAAGGTCTACGAGACCGCGTACGGCTTCAACCAGCCGGGCCGCGAGATGTTCGTGACGCTGCGCTGGGCGCCGCAGGCGAAGCGGTGAGCATCGGGCGCGCGGGCGGACGGACGGCGCGCCGGGCGCGCGTCGGGTTCGCCGCGTGCGTGCCCGGGGTCGGGCCGGCGCGTCGGCTCGGTCTGCGCGCCGGGCTCGCGATCGTGCTCGGGCTCGCCATCGCGGCCCCTGCGCTCGCGGCGCCTGCGCCGCAGCGCGCCGCAGGCACCGGCGCGAGCGTCGAGCGCTCCGGCCCGATCGCGATCGTCGACGACCGCGGCCGCACCGTGACGCTCGCCGCGCCCGCGCGGCGCATCGTGTCGCTGCTGCCGTCGAGCACCGAGTCGGTCTGCGCGCTCGGTGCGTGCGACCGGCTGGTCGGCGTGGACCGCTGGTCGGACTTCCCGCCGCAGGCCGCGGCGCTGCCGCGCGTCGGCGGGCTCGAGGACACCGCCATCGAGCGGATCGTCGCGCTCAAGCCCGACCTGGTGCTCGCCGCCGCGTCGACGCGCGCGATCGACCGGCTCGAGTCGCTCGGCCTCGTCGTGCTCGCGCTCGAGCCGAAGGGCTTCGGGGACACACGGCGCGTGCTCGAGTCGATCGCGCGTGCGATCGGCGCACCGGGCGAGGGCGACGCGCTGTGGCGCGGGATCGAGGCGCGGATCGACGCGGCCGGCGCGCGCGTGCCGGCGTCGCTGCGCGGCGCGAGCGTCTACTTCGAGGTGTCCGAGACGCCGCACGCGGCCGGCGAGGCCTCGTTCGTGGGCGAGACGCTGGCGCGGCTCGGGCTGCGCAACGTGGTGCCCGCCGCGCTCGGGCCGTTCCCGCAGCTCAATCCCGAGTTCGTCGTGCGCGCCGCGCCCGAGCTGGTCATCGGCGGCGCACGCAACGTCGCGTCGATGCCGGGCCGCCCCGGCTGGAGCGCGATCCCCGCGCTGCGCGAGCGACGCACCTGCGCGCTCGAGCCGGCGCGCTACGCGTTCGTCGTGCGCCCCGGCCCGCGCCTCGGCGAGGCTGCCGAGGCGATCGCCGACTGCCTCGCCGCGCTCGGCCGCCCGGTCGCGGACGCGCGGCGCTGACGGAGCCCGCGGTGCCGGCGCCCGCCTCCGCGAGCCCCGCGCGTGCGAACGGCGCGATGCGCCTCGCCGCGGCGCTCGCGCTCGCCGCGGCCGCGCTCGCGCTCGCGGGCCTCGCCGCCGGCGCCGAAGGCTGGTCGCTCGCGTGGCGCGAGGAGTGGCCGCTGGTCGCCGGCATCCGCGCGCCGCGCACGCTCGGCGCGCTGCTCGCCGGCGCGTGCCTCGGGCTCGCCGGCGCGATCGCGCAGGGCCTGTTCCGCAACCCGCTCGCCGACCCGTACCTGCTCGGCTCGGCCGCGGGCGCGGGTCTCGGCGTCACCGCGGTGCTGGTCGCGGGCGGGCTCGCCGGCACCGGCATCGCGCTCGGCTCGACCGACTGGCTGCCGCGGCTCGGCCTCGTCGGCGCGGCGTTCGCCGGCGCGCTCGCGGGCGTCGCCGCGAGCGTCGCGCTGTCGGGCGGCGCGGCGCGCCCGCTGGTGCTGCTGCTCGCCGGCGTCGTCGTCGGCGTGCTCGCGGCCGCGCTGTCGGACCTGCTGACCCTCGCCTCGCCCGAGGCGCTGCGCGGCCGCCAGGCGTTCATGCTCGGCACCACCGGCTTCCTGGGCTGGACGAGCGTCGCGCTTCTCGCCGGCGCGCTCGCGGTCTGCCTGCCGCTGTCGGTGCGCTTCGCGCGCGCCCTCGACGCGCTGGTGCTCGGCGAGGCGTCGGCCGCGAGCCTCGGGCTCGAGCTGCGCCGGCTGCGGCTGCTGCTGGTCGCGACGATGGCGCTCGCGACCGGCGCGGCGGTCGCGCAGACCGGCCTGGTCGCGTTCGTCGGCCTCGCAGCGCCCCACCTCGTGCGGCGCAGCGTCGTGGTCACGCACGGCCCGCTGCTCGCGCTGTCGGCGCTCGCCGGCGCCGTGCTGCTCGCCACCGCCGACGTGCTCGCGCGCGCCGTCGCCGCGCCGCGCGAGCTGCCGGTCGGGCTGGTCACCGCGGTGATCGGTGGCGCCTACCTGCTCGCGCTGCTGCGGCGGCGCGCGACGCCGTGAGCGCATCCGTCCCCCCGCGCCTCGAGGCCGACGTGGTCCGCGTCGCGCTCGGCGGCCGCACGGTGCTCGATGGCGTGTCGGTACACCTCGAGGCGGGCCGCTGGACCGCGATCGTCGGCCCGAACGGCGCCGGCAAGAGCACGCTGCTGTCGGCGCTCGCCGGGCTGCGCCGCGTCGAGGCCGGCACGGTGCGGCTCGACGGCAGGGCGATCGCCGAGTGGCCGGCGCGCGAGCGCGCCCGCCGCGTCGCATGGCTGTCGCAGCACGGCGAGGCCGACGGCGAGCTCGCCGCGCGCGACGTCGTGCTGCTCGGCCGCCTGCCGCACCACGGCCTGCTCGGCGCCCCCGACGCGGGGGACCTCGCGATCGCCGAGGCCGCGATGCGCGAGACCGAGTGCGACGCGTTCGCGGCGCGCCGGCTCGGGTCGCTGTCCGGCGGCGAGCGCCAGCGCGTGCTGATCGCGCGCGCGCTCGCGGTCGACGCGCCGGTGCTGCTGCTCGACGAGCCGACGACGCACCTCGACGCGCCGCACCAGCGCACGCTGGTGCGCGGCCTGCGCACGCGCGCCGCGGCGGGCGCCGCGGTCGCGACCGTGCTCCACGACCTCGGCCTCGCGCTCGCGGCCGACCGGCTGCTGGTGCTCGTCGCGGGGCGCGTCGCGGTCGAGGGCCCGCCCGACGACGCGGCGGTGCGCGCGGCGCTCGCGCGCGCGTTCGGCGACGCGATCCGGATCGTGCGGCTCGAGGCCGACGGCGACGCGCCGGCACGCTGGATCGCGGTGCCGCGCGACTGACCTCGACCACGCCCGGCCCCGCGGGCCGCGCCCTGCGCGCCACGGCGCGCGGCGCGAAGCCCGGGCGTAGACTGGCGCCCATCGAGCACGAGACCTGCATCGGCATGACCGTTCCCGACCGCTGCGCGACGTTCTGGCGGGCGTTCGCCCGGACCCGGTCGGTCGACCCGACGCCGCGCTTCTTCGAGGCGTTCCACTTCGACGACAACGCATCCGACGCGGACGCGCTCGTGGCGCTCGTGCTCGCGGGGCGCAAGCGCGCGACCGCGTCGCTGCTGTGGACCTACGAGGCGACTGGCAAGCGCGTGCCGGCGCCCGGCGACCTGAGCATCGTCACCGACTTCGCCGGCACGCCGCTGTGCGTGATCGAGACCGACCGGGTCGACGTCGTGCCGCTCGACGCGGTCGACGAGGCGTTCGCCGCCGACGAGGGCGAAGGCAACGGCTCGCTGGCGTTCTGGCGCCGCGTCCACGATGCGTACTTCGCGCGTGAATGCCAGCGGATCGGGCGCGCGCCCAGGCCCGACATGCCGGTCGTCTGCGAGCGCTTCGCGATCGTGTTCCCCGACCGTCCCGTCCTCTGACGCCCCGGGCGCGGGGCGTACGCGGTGGTCGGGCGCCAGTAGCGCAACGAGGAAGGCCGACAGCCCGCCGAGCGGGCAGGTCGCGATGCGGTTCAAGGGGTGGATGCGCACGACGGCGCGCGGGTTCCGGTCCGGGAGCCGAGCAGCGGGAAGCGGGCCCCGGCGTGGGCCGCGCGCGGCCTTGCTGGCCCCGGGCGGTCCGGGCGAGCGCGCCCGGCTCAGGCGGCCGGCAGCAGCCCCCGCCGCGCCCCGACCGCATCGTCGACCGCCGCCACCAGCGTGTCGACCTCCGCCTCGCCGAACGGCAGCGACAGCGCCATGAAGCCGCGCCGCGCCATCCAGACGCCGCGCTCGAGCAGGTCGAAGAACAGCAGGTCGCGCACCCGCGGGTCGGCGCCGGCGAGGTCGCGCATCGAGCGTACCGGGCCGCGCCCCGGGTGCAGGTTCAGCAGCGAGCCGACCCCGCTCGCGCGCAGCGCGACGCCGTGCCGTGCGAAGCACGCGTCGAGCGCCGCGCGCAGCCGCTCGCCGCGCGCGTTCAGCGCGTCGAGCGCCTCGCGCGTCAGCACCTCGCGCAACCCGGCGAGCCCCGCGGCCATCGTCAGCACGTTGTTGTTGAAGGTGCCCGCGTGCGCGAGCGCGTCGGCACGCCGCGGGTCGAAGCGGTCGATCACGTCCTCGCGGCCGCCGAAGGCGCCGATCGACATGCCGCCGCCGAAGTACTTGCCGATCGTCGTCAGGTCGGGCTCGAGCCCGAGCGCGCCCTGCCGGCCGCCGAACGACAGACGCGAGGTCATCACCTCGTCGAGCACCAGCAGCGCGCCGTGCTCGTCCGCGAGCGCGCGCAGCCCGTGCAGGAAGGCCGGATCGCCCGGCACGCAGCCACCGGAGCCGAGCATCGGCTCGACGAGGATCGCGGCGACGTCGCCGCGGTGCGGCGCGAGCGCGGCGCGCGCGGCCTCGAGGTCGTTGTACGGCGCGACGACGAACGCGTGCGGCACGTTGACCTTCGCCGGCCCGGCGGCCGGGAACGACAGCACGCCGCCGTGGTACGCGCCCTCGAACACCAGCACCGTTCGCCGGCCGGTGTGCGCGACGGCCGCGGCGAGCGCGAGCAGGTTCGCCTCGGTGCCCGAGTTGGTGAAGCGCAGCCGCCGCATCGACGGGATCCGCGCGCGGATCTCGCGCGCGAGCGCCGCCTCGCCGGGCGTGTGCGACGACAGGTTCAGCCCGCCGCGCAGCGCGCGCTCGATCGCCGCGCGGATCGTCGGGTCGGAGTGGCCGAACAGCCCCGCGGTGAACTCGCCGAGCGCGTCGAGGTAGACGTGGCCGTCGACGTCGGTCAGCCGGCAGCCCTCGCCCGAGGCCATGTACGGCGGGAACGGCGGGAAGAACAGCACCGTGCGCGTGTTGCCGCCCGGCAGCACCTCGGCGGCCTCGCGCTGCAGCCGCGCGCTGTGCGGGCGGCGGGCGACGTAGCGCTCGACCGACTGCGCGAGCGCGCGACCCAGCGCATCGTCGGGAACGGCGGCGTCGGACGTCGGGACGCGCGCGGCGGCCTGTGGGGCGTTCATGTCGGCGTGGCTCCGTTACACGGTGCGCCGAGCATAGCGCGCCCGGCCCGGCGTCGCGTCGCTTCAGAACCCGATCCGGTACTCGATGCCGATGCCGTCGATGCGATCGCCCGAGGCGAGCGGCCGGATCAGGCAGCAGTCGGCGACCGCCGCACCCAGCGCGGCCCCGAGCACGTTGAAGGCCATGTCCTTCATCGAGGGCGTCGCGCCCGGCCGGTTGAGGTCGGCGAGTTCCTTCGCGAGCCCCGGCAGCGCGCCGAGCGCGGTGCCGTAGAGCAGCCGTTGCGCCGTGCCCGCCCCGGGGGGCGCCAGGGCCGCGCCCATCGCGCCGAGCGGCGCCGAGACACCCGCGTGCAGCGCCTTGTCCGAGCCGGTCCAGCTGTCCGGCTTCGCCTGCGCCCGCGCGCCGTGCGCGGCGGTCGCGACCGCGATCGCGGTCGCGACCGCGAGCGCCCGGAGCGCGCGCGCACGACCCGCACCGCTCGGGCCGCCGACCGTGCGTCGGCGCGGACTTGCGCCGTGTCCGATCGTTCGTTCCATGACGTCCTCCTCGATCGGCCCGAGGCTAGCCAGACGTCATGGAAAAAGCCGGAACGATGTCACACGACGGCCCTCGGCGCGGCGCACCGGACGGTCGCTGGCGGACGAAAAATCGCCCGCCGCGCCGATGACGGCGGGCGGGCGGGGGGACGCGCGCGGCGTGGAGGAGAAGGGGGGAGAGGCGCCGCGCGCGGGCGTCACCGGGCGGTCGCGGCCCGCCCGGCGGCACTCACTGGATCGACAGCCGCTTGGCGCCGGCGACCGCCTTCTTCGGAAGGGTCAGCTCGAGCACGCCGTTCTCGAACTTCGCCGCGGCGCGGTCGTCGTCGATCTCGTCGGTCAGCGCGAAGCTCCGCGCGAACGCGCCGTAGTAGCGCTCGCTGCGCAGCACCCGTTCGCCGTCCTTCTGCTCGGTCTCGCGCTTGACCTCGGCGCGGATGGTCACGCGGTTGCCGTCGATGTCGACGTGGATCGCCTCCTTCGGCACGCCGGGCAGGTCGGCCCTGACGGTGTAGGCGCCGTCGGCCTCGCTGACGTCGACGCGCATCGGCACGGCCTGGGTGTTGCCGACTTGCGCGCCGCTGCGCTGCTGCGGCTCGCCGCCCTCGGCAAGCAGGCTGCGGAACAGGGTCGGGAAGACGTCGGCGAAGGGATCGTAGATCGAGACCTTGGTCATGTGCGCTCTCCTTGCGGGTCGGGGATCGGGCGGCTGTTCGCGCCCACGGATCCGACTTAGGGATCCTTCCGCCGATTTTCAAGCGTCGCGGCAGTCAGCCGGCGAACGCATCCCACAGGAGCTTGACGCCGATCAACAGCAGCGAGCCGACGAGCAGGCGATAGAACACCGCCTCCGGCAGCCACCTGACCAGCCGCAGGCCGGCCCAGTATCCGACCGGCACCAGCGGCGCCAGCGCGAGCGAGGCGCCGAGGTTCGTCGCGTCGAGCAGCCCCAGCGCCGCGTACGGCGGCAGCTTGGCCAGGTTGACCGCGGTGAAGAAGATCACCGTCGTCGCGACCAGCCGCTCCTTGTCGAGCTTGAGCGGCAGCAGGTACTGCATCAGCGGCGGGCTGCCGGCGTGCGCGAGCGTGCTGGTGAAGCCCGAGACCGCGCCCCAGAAGCCGCCCGCCCAGCGCGACGGCGGGCGGGCCGGTGCGGCCGCGATCGCGTGGCGCGCGACGATCCGGTGCAGCGCGAAGGCGACCGACTCCGCACCGAGGATCGCCTTGACCCAGCGCACGTCGAGCGCGAAGAACGCGAGCGCACCGATCGCGATGCCGAGCATCGCGCCGGGCAGCACGGTGCGCAGCGTGGCCGTGTCGGCGCGGCCGCGCCACGCCCACAGGCCGAGCAGGTCCATCGCGATGAGGATCGGCAGCATCACCGCCGCGGCGACCGCCGGCGACATCGCGAGCGCCATCACCGGCACCGCGAGCATGCCCACCCCGTTGCCGCTCGCCTTGCCGAGGCCGGCGAGCAGCACCGCGGGCACCGACACCGCCCAGAACAGCGGGTCGCCGATCAACGGCGTCCCCGCGCCGCGCGCACGGGCGTCACAGCAGCGAGCAGACCTCGTCGAACTCGAAGCGCGGCAGCCGCTGCATCACCTTCGAGGGATCGCCGCGGCCGAGGTTGCACAGGAAGTTCGACTTGAATCGCCCGTCGGGGAAGAACTCCGCGTCGACGCGCGCGTTGTCGAAGCCGGACATCGGGCCGACGTCCAGGCCCACCGCTCGCGCGGCGAGCATGAAGTACGCGCCCTGCAGCGTGCCGTTGCGGAACGCGAAGCGCTCGCGCACCGCGCGCTTGTCCTCGCCGTCGAAGCCGGCCTTCATCGTCGTGTTGTGGGGGAACACGCGCGGCAGGTGCTCGTGGAAGTCGACGTCGTGCGCGACGATCGCCACCACCGGCGCGCCCATCGTCTTGTCGACGTTGCCCGGCGACAGCGCCGGGCGCAGCCGCTCCTTGGCGGCCTGCGTGCGCAGGAACACGAAGCGCGCCGGCTGCGTGTTGGCCGAGGTCGGCGCCATCTTCATCAGGTCGAACGCGGCGCGCAGCTGTGCGTCCGACACCGGCGCGTCCAGCCAGCCGTTCTGCGTGCGCGCCTTCGTGAAGAGGGTCTCGATCGCGTGGGAGTCGATCATCGTCGTGGATCCGTGCGAGGTGGAGGTGCGTGCGCGGCTCAGGCGGCCGGCACGAGCGTGGACTGCCATGATGCCATCCGCCAGCCGCCGGCCTCGCGGCGCCAGACCTGCAGGTAGCGGCTGACGAAGTCCTTGTCGGTGCCCTTCAGCGCCACCTGGATGCGGACCTCGCCGTTGCACAGCGCGGTGTCGCCCCAGACGCGCCACTCGCGCGAGCGGACGGTGAAGGCCTTGTAGTCGTACCAGCCGGTGCAGGCCCGGTCGACGTAGGTCGCCTTGTCCTCGACGGTGGCCGAGGAATGCGTGTAGCGAAGGTCGTCGGCGAGCAGCGCCTCGAGCGTCGCGCGGTCCTTCGCGATCGCGGCGGCGGCACGGCGGTCGTCGATCGCCTCGAGCTCGGCGACGGTGCGGGGGTCGGTCATGCGGGTCTCCTCGGTACGGTGGGCGCGTCAGGTCGCGGGGTTCAGCGTGAAATCGAAGTCGAGCGTGTGGTACGGCGTGTCGCGGCGCGAGCCGTCGGGCGCGACGCCCGGCTCGCGACGGACCCAGTCGGCCACCAGCGACGGCCGCACGCCGAAGACCGCGTCCGAGTCGAGGTACTCGCCGCCGCGGCGGAAGACGTGCGTGATCAGCCGCTCGTAGCCGGGCGCCGAGATCATGAAGTGCAGGTGCGCGGGGCGCCACGGGTGGCGGCCGGTCGCCTCGAGCAGGCGGCCCACCGGCCCGTCGGTCGGGATCGGATAGGCCTCGGCGACGATCGTCCAGAACCGGTAGCCGCCGTCGGCGTCGGCCTGCAGCACGCCACGCGCCTGGTGGCGGCCGAGCCCGGGCCGCTGCACGTCGTAGAAGCCCTCGGCGTCGGCCTGCCACACGTCGATCGTCGCGTGCGGCACCGGCTCGCCGCGCGGACCGCGGATATGTCCCGAGACCCAGCAGGGCTCGCCGGCGGCGCCGCCGGAGACGTCCTGCCCGAGCTCGAAGCGCGGCGCGTTCTCGACGTGGAACGGCCCGAACACCGTGGGCTCGGTGCAGCCCTCGGGCTTGGCGTTGTTCTGGTCGGTGACGACCATCGACAGCCCGAGCACGTCCGACAGCAGGATGAACTCCTGCCGCGTGTCGTCGCACTTCTGTCCGACCGCGGTCAGGAAGCGGATCGCATCGAACCACTCGGCCTCGGTGAGCCGCGTCTCGCGCGCGAACGCGTGCAGATGGCGGGTCAGCGACACCATCAGCGCGCGCATCCGGGGGTCGGGCGTCGATTGAAGGCGGGCGATCACCTCGGCGGTGATCGGGTGCTCGGCGGGGTCGGTCATCGTCGTCTGCCTGTCGCGGGTCGGATCGGACCGGTCGCGCTCAGGCGATCCGGACGGTGTCGCCGTCGACGACCACGTCGACGGCGGGGAGGCGCTCACCGCGGCACGGGCCGTCGTAGCAGGTGCCGTCATCGAGGTGGAACATCGCCGTGTGGTGGGCGCACATGAGGTCGCGCCGCCCGTCGATCTCGTACACGCAGAACACGTCCCGCGAGAAGTCGTACGGGATGTGCACGTGCGGGCACTCGTTGACGTACGCGCGCACCCCATCGTCGACGCGGAACAGCACGACGCGGAACGCGCGCGGGCCCTCACCGAACACGCGCTCGAGGCCGTTGTCCGACGGCACCTCGTCGACGGCCGCGAGCACGGTGCCCGCGGCGGGCGCGTTCGGGCGGTCGCGCCAGCCGCTCACCGGCGGACGCTCCGGACGGCCCGCGCCGCAGCCGCCGCGCCGCGCATCAGACCCGCTCGACCAGCATCGCGATACCCTGGCCGACGCCGATGCACATCGTCGCGACCGCGAGCCTGCCGCCGCTCGCGTGCAGCTGCGACACCGCGGTCAGGACCAGCCGCGCGCCCGACGCGCCGAGCGGATGCCCGAGCGCGATCGCGCCGCCGTTGGGGTTCACGTGCGCGGCGTCGTCGGGCAGCCCGAGCATCCGCATCGTCGCGAGGCCCTGCGCGGCGAACGCCTCGTTGAGCTCGACCACATCGATGTCGCCGATCTTCTTCCCGGTCTTCGCGAGCAGCTTCTGCGTCGCCGGCGCGGGGCCGATACCCATGATCCGCGGCGCGACGCCGGCGGTCGCCATCGCGATCACCCGGGCGCGCGGGGTCAGGCCGTGTCGGTCCACCGCGGCGCCCGAGGCGAGGATCATCGCGGCCGACCCGTCGTTGACACCCGATGCGTTGCCGGCGGTCACCGTGCCGTCCGGGCGCACGATCGGCTTCAGCTTCGCGAGCGCCTGCATCGTCGTCTCGCGCGGATGCTCGTCCTTCGCGACGACGACCGGCTCCCCCTTCTTCGAGGGCAGCGTCACCGGCACGATCTCGCGCTCGAAGAACCCGCTCTTCTGCGCGGCCGCGGCGCGCGCCTGGCTGCGCAGCGCGAACGCGTCCTGGTCCTCGCGCGACACCTTGAAGTCGTCGGCGACGTTCTCGGCGGTCTCGGGCATCGCGTCGACGCCCCAGGCGGCCTTCATCCTCGGGTTGACGAAGCGCCAGCCGATCGTCGTGTCGTAGACCGCGTTCGTGCGCGAGAACGCGCTGTCGGCCTTCGGCATGACGAACGGCGCGCGCGACATGCTCTCGACGCCGCCCGCGATCGCGAGCTCGATCTCGCCTGCCCGGATCGCGCGCGCCGCGGTGCCGACCGCGTCCATGCCGGAGCCGCACAGCCGGTTGATCGTCGCGCCCGGAACGTCCTGCGGCAGGCCGGCGAGCAGCGCGGCCATCCGCGCGACGTTGCGGTTGTCCTCGCCGGCCTGGTTCGCGCAGCCGTAGAGCACCTCGTCGATCGCCGCGGGGTCGAGCTTCGGGTTGCGCGCGAGGAGCGCCGCGATCGGGATCGCGGCCAGGTCGTCGGCGCGCACCGACGACAGCGTGCCGCCGTAGCGGCCGATGGGGGTGCGGACCGCGTCGCAGATGAAGACGTCTCTCATGGGAACCCTCGGTGGGTGTCGGTGTTGGGGGGTCGGTGGCGTGCCCTCAGGCCGCCCGCACCAGCGGCGCGGCCGTCAGCGCCTGCAGTGCGTCGAAGTCGAGCCCCGGCACCCACTCGATCGCACGCAGGCCCTGCGGCATGACCTCGATGACCGCCAGATCGGTGTAGATCCGCTTCACGCAGCCGACTCCGGTGAGCGGATAGGTGCAGCGCTCGACGATCTTCGGCTCGCCGGCCTTGGTCACATGCTCCATCATGATGAAGGTCGCCTTCGCGCCGATCGCGAGGTCCATCGCGCCGCCGACCGCCGGGATCGCACCCGGCTCGCCGGTGCTCCAGTTCGCGAGGTCGCCGGTCGCCGATACCTGGAACGCGCCGAGCACGCAGATGTCGAGGTGCCCGCCGCGCATCATCGCGAACGAGTCGGCGTGGTGGAAGAACGCGCCGCCAGTCAGCAGCGTGACCGGCTGCTTGCCGGCGTTGATCAGGTCCCAGTCCTCCTGCCCCGGGGCGGGCGCCGGCCCCATGCCGAGGATGCCGTTCTCGCTGTGCAGGAAGATCTCGCGCCCCTTTGGCAGGTGGTTCGCCACCGACGTCGGCAGCCCGATGCCGAGGTTCACGTACGCGCCCTCGGGGATGTCTCGGGCGACGCGCGCGGCCATCGCGTCGCGGCTCAGCTTCTCGTAGGCCATGGTGCGTGCCCCCTTCAGACGCGGACCACTCGGGTCACGTGGATGCCTGGCGTCACGATGTGCTCGGGATCGAGCGCGCCGAGCTCGACGATCTCCGAGACCTGCGCGACGGCGACCGCGGCCGCGGTCGCCATGATCGGGTTGAAGTTGCGGGCCGCCTTGCGGTAGACGAGGTTGCCCCAGCGGTCGCCGCGCAGCGCCTTGACCAGCGCGACGTCGGCGCGGATCGGGTGTTCGAGGACGTAGTCGCGGCCGTCGATGCGTCGCGTCTCCTTGCCCTTCGCGAGTTCGGTGCCGTAACCGGTGGGCGTGAAGAACGCGCCGATGCCGGCGCCCGCCGCGCGGATCCGCTCGGCGAGGTTGCCCTGCGGCACCAGCTCGAGCTCCAGCTTGCCGGCGCGGTAGTGGCCGTCGAACACGTGCGAGTCCGCCTGGCGCGGAAACGAGCAGACGATCTTCCTCACGCGGCCGGTCTTCAGCAGCGCCGCGAGCCCGGTGTCGCCGTTGCCCGCGTTGTTGTTGACGATGACCAGGTCGCGGGCGCCCTGCTCGATCAGCGCGTCGATCAGCTCGGCGGGCTGCCCCGCGCCGCCGAAGCCGCCGATCATGACGGTGGCCCCGTCGCGGATGCCCGCGACGGCCTCGGCGAGCGTCTGCACGGTCTTGTCGATCATGAGGGCGTCTCCTCGGGCCTTGCGCCTGTGTGTTCGCATAGCGCACACTTGTGCGATGAGCGAACGCGATCGGCGATTGGACCCGAAGGCCCCCGCGATGTCAACGTGGCGATCCGCGGGTGCGGGAGCCGCGCCCGTGCGCGCGGCCCCGGAGCGGGGCGGCGAGGCCGTGGCCGCGCCGGACGGCGACTTCGTCCAGTCGCTCGCGCGCGGCCTCGCCGCGATCCGTACCTTCGACGCCGAACATGCCGCGCAGACACTGTCCGACGTCGCGCGCCGGGCCGGCCTGTCGCGCGCTGCCGCACGCCGCGTGCTGCACACCCTGGTCGAGCTCGGCTACGCCGACGGCGACGGGCGACTGTTCCGGCTGCGCCCGAAGGTGCTCGAGCTCGGCTTCGCCTACCTGCACGGCACGGGCCTCTGGGGCGCCGCGCAGCCGCCGATGGTCGAGCTCGTCGAGCGAATCCACGAGAGCTGCTCGGCCGCGGTGCTCGACGGCGACGACATCGTCTACGTCGCCCGCGTGCCGACGCGCATGCGGATCATGTCGATCACGCTCGGGCTGGGCTCGCGGCTGCCCGCGCACCTGACCTCGATGGGCCGGGTGCTGCTCGCCGCGCTGCCGCCGGCCGAGCTCGACGCGCGGCTCGCCGCGCTCGGCGGCCTCGAGCCGCGCACCGAGCGGACCCTCGTCGATGCGCACGCGCTGCGCCGCGCGATCGCGAAGGTCCGCGCGCAGGGCTGGGCGATCCTCGACCAGGAACTCGAGCCCGGGCTGCGCTCGGTCGCGGTGCCGGTGCATGGGCCGGGCGGCGCGGTGGTCGCGGCGCTGAATGTCGGCACGCACGCGTCGCGGGTCACGCTCGAGGACCTGAAGGGACGGATCCTGCCGGCGCTGCAGGAGACGGCGGCAGGGGTGTCGCGGGCGATCGGGGCGTCGTGACCGGAGGGCACCGGCCACCCGCTTCGCGAAGCCGGCCCTGCCCTCAGGTCAGCCTCGACTCCAGGCCGAAGCGCGCCGCGGGGTCCTGCCCCAGCAGCGTCACGAGCTCCGGCAGCGCCGGCCGCAGCGCGACGTCGAGCTGCCAGGGCGGGTTGAAGACGAACATGCCCGAGCCGTGCAGTCCGCGCGCTCCGGGGGCGGGCTCCCTGACCGTCAGCGACGCGTGCAGCCAGTCGCCCGGGGCCACCGTACGCAGCCGCTCGGGCAGGCGAGCCGACTCGCGGCGCGACACCTGCGGATACCAGACCGCGTAGGTGCCGGTGGCGAACCGCCGGAACGCGTCCTCCAGCGTCTCGATCACGCGCCGGTAGTCCTGCTTGTCCTCGTAGGACGGATCGATCAGCACCAGCGCCCGCCGCGACGGCGGCGGCAGGGCCGACCTCAGCCCGGAGAAGCCATCGCCGAAGGTGACGATCACGCGCCGCCCGGGCGGGCCCGCCCACTCGCGCAGCACCTCGATCTCGGTCGTGTGCGCCTCGAACAGCCGCAGCCGGTCGTACCCGCGCAGCAGCTGCGAGGCGAGCTGCGGCGAGCCGGGGTAGCGGCTCGCCGCGGGCCCGTCGTCGAACCTCGCCACCTCGGCCAGGTACTCGACGAGGGCGGGCGCCCGCGGGGGGCGGCCCCGGAGCCGCGCGATGCCTGTCATGCCCTCCGCGCTCCTCGCCGCGAAGCCCTCGTCGAGCGCGTAGGTGCCACCGCCCGCATGCGTGTCGACGAACAGGAGCGCCTTGTCCTTGACGGTCATCCGCCGCAGCAGCTGGACGAGCACCAGATGCTTGAGGACGTCGGCGTGGTTGCCGGCGTGGAAGCCGTGCCGGTAGCTGAACACCGGATCACTCGGCCTTGATCCCCGCCTGCCGCACGACCGCGCCCCACTTCTGCGTCTCCGCAGCGATGAACGCGCCGAACTGCGCCGGCGACATCGGCAGGCTCGCGCCGCCCATCTCGGCGAGCCGCCGCTTCACGTCGGGCATCGCGAGCACCTGCGCGACCTCGGCGTGCAGCCGCTCGACGAGCGGGGCGGGCACCTTCGACGCGCTCAGCAGCCCGACCCACACCGTGACCTCGAACCCCGGGTAGCCCGACTCCGCGACCGTCGGCACGTCCGGCAGCTCGGCCGCGCGCTGCGCGGTGGTCACCGCCAGCGCGCGCAGCCGGCCCGCGTTCACGTGCGGCAGCGCGGTGACGAGGTTGTCGACCATCACGTTCACTTGCCCACCGACCAGGTCGGTGAGCGCAGGCGCCGCGCCCTTGTACGGCACGTGGACCAGGTCGATGCCGGCGCGCATCTTCAGCATCTCGCCGGCGAGGTGGCTCGAGGTGGCGGTGCCGGACGACGCGATCGACAGGCCGCCGGGCTTCGCCTTCGCGAGCGCGACCAGCTCGGCCACGGTGTTCGCCGGGACCGACGGATGCACGAGCAGCACGTTCGGCATCGACACCACGTGCGCGACCGGCGCGAAGTCGCCCGGCGCGTACGGCAGCTTCGGGAAGATCGCGTAGTTCGCGGCATTCGGGCCGATGCTGCCCATCACCATCGTGTGTCCGTCGGGCTCGGCGCGCAGCATCGCCTGCATGCCGATCACCTGCCCGCCGCCCGCCCTGTTGTCGACGGTGACCGGCTGGCCGACGCGCTTCGACAGCTCGCCGGCAATCAGCCGGCTGGAGAGGTCGAGGATCCCGCCGGGGGTGGCGGGGACGACGATCGTCATCGGCTTCGACGGGAACGCGGCGGGCTGGGCACGTGCGGCAGGCGACGGCAGCGCGGACAGCAGTGCGCAGGCGGGCATCGCGGCGGCCACGCGGCGGCGGGTTCGATCCATGGTGGTCTCCTCTGACGGCCGATCCTACGCCGCAGTGGCGCTGCCGCCCCGTGCGGGCAAGCGGACCGCGGAACGGGCTTCCAGCATCCGTCCACGCCGACTCGCCGTCGTCCACGAGCGGCGCCGCGACGCCCTCGACCGGATGATCGCCGCGCACGCGCTCGCGCTCGACGTCACCCTGGTCACCAACCACGTCGCCGACTTCGCGGGCTATCCCGGGTCGCGGATCGAGGACTGGGTCGAGCCCGACGCGCCCGCGTGAGGCGCCTGCGCATGGCGGGCGCGGCCCGCGGCCTGCCTGCCGTGATCGGCCACGCCGAGCGGCGCCAGCCCGTGCCGCACCCGGGCCGTCGCGCAGCGCTCGTCGCCCGGCTCGACCTCGCGGCACGGCGAGGGCCGATGCGCGTAGAGCGTGCAGCGCACCGCCTCGCCGACGGTGCCCTCCAGCGCCGTGCAGCGCGGCGACTTCGCGTGAGTGCCCCGCATCGCGACCCGGTGCGGCCCGATCGGCTCGACGCACGCGTCGGGCAGGCCTGCCGCCTCGAGCTCGAGCCAGTGGAACGACACGCGGAACGCGGCGCAGCAGGCGCCGCAGCGGCGGCAGTCGGCCCCGCCCCGAGGGGCGTTCAGCCCCGCGACCGCCCCGACAGCCACCGCGCCCAGGCCTCGAAGCCCTCGGCCGCCGCCTTCGCGCTCGCCGCCCGCCAGTCGTAGTCGACCATCACCAGCTCGACCGACACGCGCGCCGGCGTCACGTCGATCATCGCGTAGCGGGCGTGCGGGCTGCCGGCCTGCACGAAGACCTGCATGCCGTTCAGCGGCTCCTCGTAGGCGGGCAGGCCGACGCTGCCGTCGTTGACGACGACCGTGCCGTCCGACAGCTCGACGACGCGCTGCGTGTGCGAATGGCCGCAGACCATCACGCGTGCGCGCGCGCCGCCCAGGTCGTGCTCGATGCCGGCGAGCGGCCGGATCCGCGGATCGCCCGCCGGCGCCTCCTCGAGCAGGTAGAAGTCCTCCCAGTGCGGCGCGCCGTGGAACGCGAGCAGGTCGGTGCCGATCGCGTGGGTGCGCGGCCAGCCGCGGATCCAGTCGAGCGTGTCGGTGTCGATCCGCTCGCGAGCGAACAGGTCGCCGCGCCCCGGCGCGTACGTGTCGGGGTCGTACAGCGACACGTCGTGGTTGCCGCGCACGTGCGCCGCGTCGAGCCCGCGCAGGATGTCGGCGGTCTCGCGCGGCCACAGCGGCCCTGACAGCGCGTCGCCGATCTGCACCATCCGGTCGTAGCCGCGCGCCTTCGCGTCGTCGAGCACCGAGCGCAGCGCGAGCGCGTTGCCGTGGATGTCGCTGATCGCCGCGATCCGCATCGTCGTCACCTCCGGGGTCGGAGTCGACATCCTAATGGGCGCCGAGCATCCACTTGATGATGCCCTTGGCGACGAATCCGATGAAGCCGAACCCGAGCGCGAGGAAGAGCACGAAGGTACCGAACCTGCCCGCCTTCGACTCGTGCGCCAGCTGCAGGATGATGAACACCATGTACAGCATGAACGCGCCGACGCCGAAGGTCAGCCCGAACCACGCGATCTGCGCCTCGGTGTAGCCGAACATCGGCGCTCAGGCCCCGGCCTCGCCGGCAGCCGGCCCGACGAGATCGCGGTAGGCGTGCCAGCTCGCATGCCCGAGCCAGGGCACGACGACGACCAGCCCGAGCATCCCCGCGACCATGCCGGCGAGCGTCAGCGACGCGATCGTCGCGGCCCACATGGCCATCGTGACCGGGTTGGCGAGCACGCAGCGCCAGCTGGTGAGCACCGCGGCAAGCACGCCGACGCGGCGGTCCATCAGCATCGGTACCGCGACGACGGTCGAGGCGAACACCGGCGCGGCGAGTACTCCGCCCAACACGAGCCAGCCCTCGAAGAGCAACGAGTCCTCGGCGAGCACGACCCGCCGCACGAACGCGAGCGGCTCGCCGACGCGGCCCGGCGCGAACGAGGTGATCAGCGACGCCGAGGTCAGCACCCAGCCGGTGCCGGCCAGCGCGAGCAGCAGCCCGAAGGCGACGAGACGCCCCCGCCCCGGCCCGGGGCGCCACGCGGCGAGCGCGGTGCCGAGCGTCGGCCGCTCGCCGCGCTCGAGCGCCGCGCTGATCGCGTACAGGCCGGTCGCGACGATCGGCGCGACGATCAGGAAGCCGGAGATCGCGCCGGCCAGTCCCCAGAAGTGCCGGTAGCCGAGCAGCGCGAGGGCGAGCCCGAAGGCCGCGGTCGCGACGCCGTGCGCGAGGCCGGGCAGCGGACACCGCACGAGGTCTCGCCAGCCGGCCGCGAGCCAGCGCAGCGGCGCGTCAGCCTGCACGTCGCGCACGCCGTGACGGCGGGACTCGTCGACGGCGCGGCCGGGCCCGACGCTCGCCATCGGTCGGCCGGACTCCGGTGGGTCAGTCGAGCGCGGTCAGCACGCGGCGAAGCTTCGCGACGATCTCGTCGATCTGCGACGGCGAGATGATCAGCGGCGGCGACATCGCGATGATGTCGCCGGTCACGCGGACCAGCAGGTCCTGCTCGTGGAACGCGCGGGTGAACGCGTCGAACGCGCGCGCGCCCGGTGCGCCGGTGCGCGGCGCGAGCTCGATCGCACCGATCAGGCCGATGTTGCGCACGTCGATCACGTTCGGGCAGTCGCGGAGCGAGTGGACCGCCTCCTGCCAGGTCTTCTCGAGCACCGCCGCGCGCGTGAGCAGGCCCTCGTCGCGGTAGACGTCGAGGGTCGCGATCGAGGCCGCGCAGGCGAGCGGGTGCGCCGAGTAGGTGTAGCCGTGGAAGAGCTCGATCTGCTTCTCGGGACCCTGCATGAAGGTCTCGTAGATGCCCTTGCGCGCGAACACCGCGCCCATCGGCACCGTGCCGCTGGTGATCCCCTTGGCGACGGTGACCAGGTCCGGCGTCACGCCGAAGTGCTGGACCGCGAACGGCGAGCCGAGGCGCCCGAAGCCGGTGATCACCTCGTCGAAGATCAGCAGGATGCCGTGTTTCGCGGTGATCTCGCGCAGCCGCTGCAGGTAGCCGACCGGCGGGATCAGCACGCCGGTGGAGCCGGCGACCGGCTCGACGATGACGGCCGCGACCGTCGACGGATCGTGCAGCGTCAGGATCCGCTCGAGATCGTCGGCGAGGTGCGCGCCCCACTGCGGCTGGCCCCTGGTGAACGCGTTGTGCGCGAGGTCGTGCGTGTGCGGCAGGTGGTCGACGCCGGCGAGCATCGAACCGAAGTGCTTGCGGTTGCCCGAGATGCCGCCGACCGAGATGCCGCCGAAGCCCACGCCGTGGTAGCCGCGCTCGCGGCCGATCAGCCGGGTGCGCTGCCCCTCGCCGCGCATCCGGTGGTAGGCGAGCGCGATCTTGAGCGCCGAGTCGACCGCCTCCGAGCCCGAGTTCGTGTAGAAGACCTGGCCGAAGTCCGACGGCAGGATCTCCATCAGCCGGTTCGACAGCTCGAACGCGAGCGGGTGGCCCATCTGGAAGGTGGGCGCGAAGTCCATCGTCGCGGCCTGGCGTTGGATCGCCTCGACGATCGGCTTGCGGCAGTGGCCGGCGTTGGTGCACCACAGGCCGGCGACCGCGTCGAGGATCTTGCGGCCCTCGGGGGTCCAGTAGTGCATGCCCTCGGCGCGCGCGAGCAGCCGCGGCGCGGCCTTGAATGCCCGGTTCGCGGTGAAGGGCATCCAGAACGCGTCGAGCTCGTGGCCGGCGTCGATCTCCACGGGTTCGGCGAGGTCCTGCGGGCGGGCGATGTCGTTCACGGGAGGGCTCCTGGAGGGGTCGCGCAGGTGGGGCGCGGGGCGGATCCGTCCACTATAGCAAGGGGGGCGTGCCGGGTCATCCGGCACGCCGGACCGCTCGTCCCGGGCGCCCGCCGGCCGTCCGCCGGTCCTGCCGGCGGACGGCCGGCCCCGCGTCAGCTCAGGTGGTGAACAGGCTGCATCCCGTAGACGGGTGTCGGGATGCCCTCCATCCGCGCCTTCAGCTGCAGCGACAGGAACTGCGAGTAGTGGCGGCTCTGGTGCAGGTTGCCGCCGTGGAACCACAACCCTGGCTGGTGGGTCGGCTTCCACATGTTGCGAAGCTCCCCTTCCCACGGCCCTGGATCCTTGCGCGTGCCCGACCCCAGCCCCCAGCACTTGCCGACCCTGTCGGCCACCTCCTGCGAGATCAGCCGCGCGGCCCAGCCGTTCATCGAGCCGTATCCGGTCGCGTAGACGATCAGGTCGGCGGGCAGCTCGGAGCCGTCGCTGAAGGTGACCGAGGACGGGCCGATCCGCTCGACCTGCACGCCGCTCTTGAGCTTGACGTCGCCGTTGGCGACGAGCTCGGAGGCGCCGACGTCGATGTAGTAGCCCGAGCCGCGGCGCAGGTACTTCATGAACAGGCCCGAACCGTCGTCGCCGAAGTCGAGCATGAAGCCGGCCTTCTCGAGACGCGCATAGAAGTCGGCGTCGCGCCGCTTCATCTCGTCGTAGACCGGCACCTGCAGCGCGGGCAGCGCCTTGTACGGCAGCGACGCGAAGATCAGGTCCGCGGTGTCGGTGTCGACGCCGGCGCGCACCGCCTGCTCGGAGTACAGCGCGCCGAGCGCCAGGTCCATCAGCGAGTCGGACCGCGCGACGTGGGTCGAGCTGCGCTGGATCATCGTCACGTCGGCGCCGTGCTCCCACAGGTCGGCGCAGATGTCGTGCGCGGAGTTGTTCGAGCCGATCACGACGGCCTTCTTCCCCGCGTACTTCTCGCCGCTGCCGAATCGGCTCGAGTGCATCTGCTCGCCGAGGAAGGTCTCGCTGCCCGGGAAGGTCGGTACGTTCGGCACCGCCGACATGCCGGTGGCGAGCACCAGCTGCTTCGGACGCAGAGTCATCGGACGACCCTCGCGGACCAGCTCGACGGTCCATTCGCCGCGCGCCTCGTCGTACGCCGCGTGCGTGCACTCGGTCGAGCCCCAGTACTCGAGCTCCATCACCTTCGTGTACATCTCGAGCCAGTCGCCGATCTTGTCCTTCGGCGAGAACACCGGCCAGTGGTCGGGGAACGGCAGGTACGGCAGGTGGTCGTACCAGACCGGGTCGTGCAGGCACAGCGACTTGTAGCGGTTGCGCCAGGAGTCGCCGGGCCGCGGGTTCTTCTCGAGGATCACCGCGGGCACGCCGAGGCGCTTCAGGCGCGCGCCGAGCGCGATGCCGCCCTGTCCGCCGCCGACGATCACCACGTACGGCTGCACGCTCGTGCCCATCGCCGCCGACGCCTCCGCGCGGCGCTCGGCCCAGTTCTTCCGTCCGCGGACGATCCCGTGCTCGGTGCCCTTGGGCCGCGTGTCGCCGTGCGGCTCCTCGTGGCCCTTGAGCTCGACCATCGTGGTGAGCAGCGTCCACGCGCGACCACCGATCAGCCGAAGCTGGCCCTTGCCGCGCGCGAGGGCGGTCTCGAAGCGCAGCCAGGCCTCGGTCACGCCGTTCGCCTCGCTGGCCTCGCCCAGCCGCGCCCAGCCCGACGGCTGCACGCGCGCGAGCGTCGCGCCGAGCATGTCCGCGATCGCGTCGCGGCCCTCCATCGTGCGGATGTTCCAGGTGAACGCGACCAGGTCGCGCCAGTAGCAGTCGTCGCCGAACATCGCCGCGGCGGCCTTCGCGTCGCCGCGGCGCAGCGCGGCGTCGAGCTCGGCGAGCCAGCGGTCGACGGTGTCGTTGGGGGTGGGCGCGCTCATCGTGTCTCCTCCTCGGGCTCGTGCGGCCCGCGGCCCGATCGTAGGCGGGCGCGGGCATCTCGGCTATGCGCGGTGCAGCGCGGCCGCGGCGGCGCAGGGCGCCCCGGACGGGACGAGACCGCTGCCGGACGACCGGGGCGGCGCGGGCGCGCAGGCCGGCGGCGCGCGACGGCCGCCGCGCCGCCAGCGATCGGACTGTGGCCGACGGAGCCGGTCGTCGTGGCGGCGAGCATCGCCGACGGGTACGCGGTGGGGCACGTGACCACGCTCGCACCCGTCATCGTGCGGCGGGAGTTCGGGCGCGAGGCGTTCACGGCGCGGTCCGGCGCCGCCGCCACCGCGATCCAGTTCGTGTCGGCGCAGGTCCCTGGGCGCTCGGGGCGCTGCACGACGCGCTCGGCGGCTACCCGCCCGCCCTCCTCGCCGCATCCGGGGTGCTGGCGGGCAGTGCGCTCGAGCTGGTCGTGCGTCGGGGGCGCTTCGCGTTCACGAAGACCGAACCGGGGGGCGCTCTGCGCGGAGCGTGACGTACCGTCACCGGGGTCGCAGGGCCCGCTGCCTTCGCCGCGGCCGGGCCGGTCGGGCGGCCCCAGCTCACGACGAAGCGAGCCCCACCCGAAGGTGCCGCGACGCATGCGATGTGCCAACCGTGCCCTTTCGCGATCTCGCTGCACAACGCGAGCCCGAGCCCGGCCCCGTCGCGTTCTTGCTCGGGGGCCCGCCAGAAGCGCTCGAACACGCGCTCCCTGTCCGCCTCGCGCACGCCCGGTCCTTCGTCGTCCACGGCGAACCCGTCGAGGTCGAGCTTCAGCGACACCACGCCGCCCGCGGGCGAGAACTCGATCGCGTTCTCGAGCAGGTTCTTCGCGAGCACGAACACGGCGCCCTCGTCGGCATCGAGCACCACGTCCGCGGACGGCTGCTCGAAGCGGATCGCGACCTCGGCGCGCTCTGCCTTCCACGACAGGTAGCCGACGGCCCCCTGCAGGGCGGGGCCCATCCGCGTGCTCTGGATCCGGAGGTTCGCCGCGTCGGCCGTCTCGGCCAGCTGCAGCAGCTGATGCACGCGCCGGCTCATCAGGTCGACCTCGGCCCGGATCTGATCCCGGTTCGCAGCCTCCCCGGCCTCGAGCTCGGCCCGGATCATCGCGAGCGGCGTCTTCAGCTCGTGCGCGGCATTGGCGATGAAGCGCTGCTGCTCGTCGAACGCGACCTGCAGGCGGTCGAGCACGCCGTTGAACGACTTCAGCAACGGCTGGATCTCGGAGGGCATGCCGGCCTCGGGCAGGCGTGCCTGGAGGTTGTCCCGGCCCACACGGGATGCGGCGTCGAGCGTGTCGGCGATGGGTCTGAGCACGCTTCGCACCGCGAGCACGCCCGCCAGCGAGAACACGATCACCGACAGCCCGGCGAGCAGCCCGACCGTCTCGGCGATCGCGCCGCCGATCGCCTCGCGCGCGAGTTCCTCGAACCGGTCGCTGCGGCCGAGCTGGACGACGTACGGTCGTCCGTTCACTTCGCGTTGCCACGCGCCGATGTAGAAGTCGACCCCGTCGAGCCGTACGACGCCGAAGAAGTCCCGTTGCTGTTCGACTGACAGATGCGGAAGCAACGACCCGCCGCCCGGCTCGGAGCTCGCCACCACGCGCCCCCGGGCATCGAGTACGCGGTACTTGAGATTGGCGTAGAACGCGTCGTAGCCGAAGGCTTCGCCGCGCGGGAGCGCCACGCCGACGACTTCGCCGGCCGCGCCGAACTGCAGCCCGTCGAAGAAGTCCTCGGACTGGCCTTCCATGCTCATCCGGGTCACGACGCTGCCGAAGCGCTGGGCGAGGACCAGCTGAAGACCTGCATAGACGGTGGCGACCGAGATGAAGGCCGCCGCGAACCCCAACGTCAGCCGCAGAGCGAGGCTAGGCGTCCTCGATCCGTTCCACCAGCGCATGCCCGATCCCCTTGGTGTTCCTGAGCTCCAGGCGGCTGCCGAGCGCGACCAGCTTGCGCCGGATCCGATGCAGCGCGACGTCGAGCGCATTCGGCGTCACAGGTTCGCTCAGCCCCCAGGCCGCGGCTTCCAGCGCGGAACGACGGACCACGGCCCCTTGCGCTCTCATCAACGCTAGCATGAGCTGGAGCTCCGCGGCCGAGAGGGTCACCGACGCGTGCCCGCGGCGCAGTTCCGCCGAGGCAGGATCGATCGTGACATCCCCATAGGTCGCGGCCAACCCGACCCAGCTGGCCTGCCGCCGCATCAGCGCACGTATCCGGGCGACCAGCTCCGCCATCTCGAAGGGCTTGGCGAGGTAATCGTCGGCGCCTGCCTCGAGCCCGTCGATGCGATCGTGAAGCGCATCGCGCGCGGTGAGCATCAGGCAGGGCACGGTGATCCGCTCGGTCCGCAGGCTTCGCAGCCACCGGACGCCATCGCCATCGGGCAGTCCGCGGTCGAGGAGGATCGCGGCGTACCGGACCGTCGCGATGCACGCGCTCGCTTCGGACGCGGTCCGCGCGCAGTCCGCCGCGATGCCCGCACGCGCGAGCCCTCGGACCAACAGGTCCTGGAGCCCGGCGTGGTCCTCGACGATCAGCAGTCGGCCCATCGGTCAGCGGACGGGTTCGAGTGGCCGATCAGAATCGATACCCGATGCTCGCGGACGCCGTGACCGCCCGGTATCGCAGGTCGAGGGTCTGCCCGGCGACGCCGCCCGAGCCGGTCATGTCGACGCGGCCGGCGTCGGTGTAGCGCAGGCCCACCCCGGCGATCCAGCGCGACCCGTAGTCCCAGTTCACGCCCAGCGCCAGCTGCCAGGCGGCCCCGGAGCCGGAGAACTGGGCGGCGGCGCCCCGGGCTCTCAGGTCGGTGTCGACCTCCTGGGCGAATCCGAGGCCCAGGCCCACGTACGGCCTGAAGCGGGCAGGCCCCGCCGGGATCGGCGCGAAGTCGTAGTAGACGTTTGCCATCAGGAACAGCGCCGCGAGGTCGCCGTCCGGCTGCGAGGCGTCGAGGCCCTGAACGCCCGCGCGCTTCACGGCGTTGCTGCGGTAGCTGATCTCCAGCTCGCCACGCAGCGAATCACTGAAGCGCCGGCCGACAGCGCCGCCGAAGGTCGTGCCCGACCCGAGCTCGAGCCGCCCGGAGGAGCCACCGAGGGTCACATTGGGGTCGCTCACCATCGACGCGCCTCCGGTCAGGAGCACGTACCAGGGGGCGTCGGTCGCGGTCGCCGCACGCTGGGCGAACGCCGCGGACGGCGCGAGCGATGCGCACAGCAGCGCGGCCGCGAGGTGGACGGAGGAGGAACGGACGGTGCGAGGCAGATTCATGACGGAACCATTGGGAGAAGAGTGAGCGGAGTGGTCAGCTTGACCGCGGGAAACTTACCGGCGACTTACCGGGGTCGCCGTCCGGGGGGTGTCGCGCGCGTCACGCGCGACGTGCTGCCGCGTCAGTCGTCCGCCACCGCCGTCCCCGGCGCCGGCGCGTCCAGCCCGTCGACCTCACGCCTGAGCACCCACAGCAGCGCCAGCCCCGGCAGCGCCGCGACCACCGTGACCAGGAAGAACGTTGGCCAACCGAACGCCTCGACCATCACTCCGGAGGCCGGGCCGACGTAGACGCGTCCGACCGCGGCGAGCGCCGACAGCAGCGCGTACTGCGCGGCGGTGAAGCGCTTGTCGGTGAGTGCCATCAGGAACGCGACGAACGCCGCCGTGCCGAGCCCGCCGCACAGGTTCTCGACGCCGACCGCCACCGCCATCAGCGTGTGGTCCTTCGGCATCACCGCGAGCAGCCAGTAGCCGAAGTTCGACACCGCCTGCAGCACGCCGAACCACAGCAGCGCGCGCCACAGGCTCAGCTTCGCGAGCAGCGCGCCGCCGGCGAGCGCGCCGACGATCGTCGCGATCAGCCCGAGCACCTTGTTGACCGCGCCGACCTCGGTCGCGGTGAAGCCGGCTCCGCGGATCAGGAACGCGGTCGACAGGCTGCCGGCGAACGCGTCGCCGAGCTTGTAGAGCACGATCAGCGCGAGGAGCGCCACCGCGCGGCGGCGCGAGAAGAACGCGTCCCAGGGCTCGACGAACGAGGGGAAGCCGGCGCGGCGCGCTGCATACAGCGCGGCGGCGAACGCGCCGAGCAGCGCGACGGTGTCGGCGCCGAGCTTCTCGAAGCGGCCGGGCTTCTCGGGCAGCATCGCGCCGGTCGCCGAGGACAGCACCCACCAGGTGAACAGGCCCGCCCCGATCATCGCGACGAAGCCGATCCACTCGCGGCGCGCGTCGCTCCTGATCGGCGCGGCGTCGACGCGGGTGCGCGGCGCGAGCAGGGTGATGCCCGCCATCAGCACGAAGAGCGCGCCCATCAGCCGGAAGGTGTTCGGCCAGCCGAGCCACTGGTCGGCGAGGATCAGCGCGAGGCCCCCGGAGACCAGCATCGCGAGCCGGTAGCCGAGCACCGACACCGCGGCGCCGGCGCCGCGCTCGGCCGGCTCGAGCAGGTCGGCGCGGTAGGCGTCGAACACCACGTCCTGCGAAGCCGACAGGAACGCGACCGCGACCGCGATCGCGCCGAGCATGCCGATCGAGGTCTTCGGATCGAACGAGGCCATCGCCCAGCACGCGGCCGCGAGCAGCACCTGGGTGATCAGCAGCCACGCGCGGCGGCGGCCGAGGAACGGCGGCTCGAAGCGGTCGAGCAGCGGCGCCCAGACGAACTTGAAGGTGTACGGCAGCCCCGCGAGCGCGAAGATGCCGATCGTCTTGATGTCGATGCCCTCGACCGTCAGCCAGGCCTGCAGCGTGCCCGAGGACAGCGCGAGCGGCAGGCCGCTCGCGAAACCGAGCCCGAGCATCGCCGCGATCCGCGCCGACGCGAAGACCTGGGCGATCGAGGCGAGGGACGAGGTGCGGGCGGCGGGGCTCGACATGGTGGCGCGGCAGTGTAGCAGCGGGGTGCGCGAGCCCGGGCCGCGACCCGCGCCCGAGCGGCGGCCCGCACGGGATGAGCCGACATGCGGCGGGCGGAGTCGCGACGCGCGCGGGGTCTTGCCGCGGCTTCCGCGATGCAGGCTGCTAACCTCGACCTCATGGACGATTCGCTGCATGACCTCCGGGCCGCCGCGCGACGCGCGGGTGCCGCGCTGCTCGCGCTCGCGCTGGCTGTCGGGTCGGTCGCCCCCGCGTCCGCGCAGCAGCCGCCGGCCGCGAAGGCCGACTCGCGCGAGGCGTCCGCCGAGCAGCGCAAGCGCGACGCGCTGTCGAAGGACGAGGGCATCGAGGTCCCGAAGCGCAGCCGGATCGCGTCGCTCGCCGACGCGAAGCGGATGGAGTCGCAGGCGGTCGCGCAGTACGGGCAGCTGCTGAAGCAGGCGCGGGCCCAGGGCGCGCTCGCGCCGCCCGACTACCCGCCCAGGCAGCGGCTCGAGCGGATCGCCCAACGGCTGATCCCCTATACCCACCGCTTCAGCGAGCGCTCGGACGAGTGGAAGTGGGAGGTCAACCTGCTCGGCTCGAATCAGGTGAACGCGTTCGTGATGCCGGGCGGCAAGATCGCGTTCTACACCGGCATCATCGACCGGCTCAGGCTCACCGACGACGAGATCGCGATGATCATGGGCCACGAGATGGCCCACGCCCTGCTCGAGCACGGGCGCGAGCGCGTGGGGCAGGCGAAGCTCGCGCAGATCGCGACGATCGGCGCCTCGGTGTTCTCGCAGATCCTCGGCTACGGGGATCTCGGCGGACAGCTCGCCTCGGGCGCCTCGCAGCTGACGCTGCTGAAGTTCAGCCGCGGCGACGAGACCGAGGCCGACCTGGTCGGCATGGACATCGCGGCGCGTGCCGGCTACGACCCGCGCGCCGCGGTGAGTCTGTGGCAGAAGATGTCGGCGCTGTCGCAGGGCCAGGGCGCGCCGCCGCAGTTCCTGTCCACCCACCCGGCGCACGCGACCCGGATCGACACGATCCGTGAGGCGCTGCCGAAGGTGCTGCCGCTCTACGCGCGCGCCAGGGGCGTCGCACCACAGGCGCTCGAACCGTACGCGTCGAACTGGGGCGAGCCGATCCGCTAGCTAGTCACCCCGCACCTGCTCGTGCAGGCGGACAGCGATCGGCACCATCCCGTCGATGCGCTGCAACCGCCGGGCGGCAGCCGGATGCGAGAGCTGCAGCCCGGACGACGGACCTCGGGCGAGCTTCCTGAGGAACTCCGTCTGCTCGAGTGGATCGAAGCCCGCCACCGATGCGAGCAGCAGGCCCTGCCAGTCGGCCTCGAACTCGTGCTCGTGGAACGCGGGGGCGAGCCGCAGCACCAGCGACAGGTCCGCGTCGAGGTCCTCGTACAGGTCGGCCAGCGGGCGCCGCCGGTTCGGTCCGTTCGAGACGGCGACCAGCGCCATCGCGTGCGCCTCGTGGTGCAGCAGGACGTGCATCACCTCGTGCGCCATCACGAAGGCGAGCTCGGCATCGGTCAGCGCGAGCCGGTCGATGAAGCGTTCGGAGATGACGATCTCGCCGCCGGGCGCGGAGAACGCCGCGGTGTCCTCGTCGCGCACGACGATCAGCCGCAGTTCGACCGCGCGCGCCGACTGCTCGAGCGCGGCCACGGCGAGCCGCCCGAACACCCGGCCGAGCCGCTCGCAATGACGAGCGCACCCGTGGAGCGCGTCGCGCTCGAGGCGCACCAGGCGCGCCGCGACGAGGCCGGCGGCGAAATCGCGGACCTGGGGTGCGTTGTGCGGCGCCGCGGGGACGTCGAGGACCGGGCCGGCATGCACGTGCAGCGCGCCCGAGAGCGCGACGGTCGTGGCGAGCCGGATCCAGTGGCGCATGCCGCCTCCGCGATGCCCGGGCGTCCCCCGGACCGGCGACACGCCGGCCCCGCCCTCGCGACGAGGATATCGGCCGGGCCCCGTGGCGTCATCGCTTCGTCACGCGATCCTGGTACGCAGCCGACCGGCGGCGGACGCGCGCCGGCGGACCGCGGACGCGCGTCGCGGGCTCAGCGCACCGCGTAGTCGATCGTCAGCGGCGCGTGGTCCGAGAACCGCTGCGCGGTGTAGATCACCGCGCGCTTGGCCTTCGAGGCGATGCCTGGTGTCGCGATCTGGTAGTCGAGCCGCCAGCCGACGTTCTTCGCCCAAGCCTGCCCGCGGTTGCTCCACCAGGTGTAGCGCTCGGGATTCGGGTCGACGCGGCGGAACACGTCGACCCAGCCGTGCTCGTCGAAGATCCTGGTCAGCCACGCGCGCTCCTCGGGCA
The DNA here is from genome assembly GCA_020248665.1 of Burkholderiales bacterium. Classification (GTDB taxonomy): domain Bacteria; phylum Pseudomonadota; class Gammaproteobacteria; order Burkholderiales; family Burkholderiaceae_E; genus UBA4615. The sequence continues at coordinate 75,110 of JADCHE010000077.1, forward strand.
GGAAGCCCGAGTTCTTCTGGTTGCTGCGCCAGTTGCGCAGGTCGATTTCCTGGTGCGCGATGTTGACGTCGCCGCACAGCACGATCTCGCGGCCGCTCGCCTTCAGCACGCGCAGGTGACGCTCGAAGCGATCGAGGAAGCGGAACTTCGCGGCCTGGCGCTCGGGCGACGACGAGCCCGAAGGCACGTAGAGCGAGATCACCGTGTACGTGCCGAAATCGGCCTCGACGTAGCGCCCCTCGCAGTCGAACTCGTCGCAGCCGAAGCCGATCCGCACCGCCTTCGGCTTGCGCCGCGCGTACAGGCCAACGCCGCTGTAGCCCTTCTGCTGCGCGAAGTGGAAGTGGCCGGCCGCCTCGCCGAGCGCGCGCATCGTGTCGTCGAGGTCGGTGTCGTGGGCCTTGACCTCCTGCACGCAGACCACATCGGCCTGCTGCGCGTCGATCCAGTCGAGGAATCCCTTGCGGCACGCCGATCGGATGCCATTGAGATTGAGCGTGACGATGCGCAGCATCGGTGTCGGGCGGGGCGGTGGCGGAGCGCGCAGTGTAGTCGCTCCGCGGCCGCGCCGGCTCGCGCATAATCGCGACCCATGGACGACCGACAGGACTTCATCCGCTTCGCGCTGGGGGCCGGCGTGCTGCGTTTCGGCAGTTTCCGGACCAAGGCCGGGCGCGACTCGCCGTACTTCTTCAACGCGGGCCTCTTCGACGACGGCGCGCGCCTCGGCGCACTCGCCGAGTTCTACGCGAAGCGGCTGCTACGCGCCGAGCGCGACGGCGAGTGCGCGTTCGACATGCTGTTCGGCCCGGCGTACAAGGGCATCACGCTCGCGTCGTCGACCGCGGTGGCGCTCGCACGCGAGGGCCGAAACGTGCCCTTCGCGTTCAACCGAAAGGAGGCGAAGGACCATGGCGAGGGCGGCACGCTCGTGGGTGCGCCGCTGAAGGGCCGCGTCGTCATCGTCGACGACGTGATCTCGGCGGGCACCTCGGTGCGCGAGTCGGTCGAGCTGATCCGCGCGCAGGGCGCGACGCCCGCCGCGGTGCTGATCGCGCTCGACCGCCAGGAGCGCGGCGGCACCGCCGACGCGCCGACCGCGACCTCGGCGACGCAGGAGGTCGCACGACTCTACGGCATCCCGGTGCTGTCGATCGCCTCGCTCGAGGACCTGCTCGGTTTCCTCGACGCCGGCGACGCGGCGGCGACGCCCCACGCCGCGCACCGCGAGGCGATCGCGGCATACCGGGCGCGCTACGGGATCGCCCGGCGCTGAGCGCCCACGCCGGGCTCGCCATGATCGTCGCCGGCGGCCATGCCGGCGTGCTCGCGGCCGCGGGGGTCGACGCCGGACTGTTCGGCGCCGGTGCCGAGGTTCGGGGGGTCGGCGCCGCGTCCGGTGCCGGGCATCGGTGTGCCGCTCATCGTGCCGCCGCGCGGGTCGGCGTGCGCGCTGCGGTCGATCGCCTGCGGCCGTCGGTGCCGTCGGCGAGCCGCTCGCGCTCGACCTGCTCGTGCGGGCACGGCTGCGCGGCCTCGTCGAAGCCCGACCGGCCCGGGACGCGCCACGCGGCCACGTGCGACTCGATTCCGATCGTGCCGTGAACGCGCATCGCGTCGGCGATCGCGACCGCGCGGTCGTCGTCGGCCTTCACGACGACCCGCGCGCCGCGCCGCCTCGGCGTAGTGCTCCGCGTCGGTGTCCGACACGCCGACCGAGCGCAGCTCGCCGATCAGCCCACCGGCGACCGCGCTCCGCCCCGCCGACGCGCCGGCGTCGCGGCCGGTGGCCGGCCGGCGCGCCGCATCGTTGGCGACGATGTTCAGGTCGCCCTGCGGCACGCCCATGTCCTCGGGCGCCGTCACGCCGTCGTGCGCGTGCTCGAAGGTGTCGAAGGAACCCACCACGGTCCTGGTCATGTCGATCGCTCACGGTGTCGGCGTGGGCCGATCGGTGCAGCAACGGGCGCGCCCCGGGTCGCCGGACCCTCGTCAGCGCACGTCGATGCGCAGCACGATCCGGCGCAGCCGCGCGAGCATGTCGCCGGCGAGCTCGAGCGCCAGCTCGCCGCCGATGCCTTCGCGCGCCTCGAACACGAACACCTGCCACAGCGGCGCCGGCGCGACGATGCTCGACGGCGCGTCCTTCGGCCACACCGGGCCGGTGAAGCGGCCGGTGCGCACGAGGCCTGCCGGCGTCGCGACCTCGCGCCAGCCGACACCGGCCGCGGTCGGCGCACGCAGCGAGACCGCGAGCGACGCGCCGCGGGCGAGCTCGATCCGGCGGCCGTCGTCGGCCTCGGTCGCGCGCGTCGTGATCCAGTCGGGCACCGGCGGCGGCAGCTCGACCGTGGCCCGGGCGTCGAGCGGCATCGGCGCGACGCAGGCCGCGAGCGGCGCGACGGCGAGCAGCACGAGCGCGCGGCGGCGCGGGACCGGCGCGCCGGGGCGCCCCACGCGCGGCTGCAGGGGGCGCGCCGCGGCGCTGCGGGCGGGCGGCGCACCGTTCCCTTCGGACGCCCGGCTCATGCCCCGCCCAGCTTCCTGCGCAGCAGCTCGTTGACCTGCTGCGGGTTGGCCTTGCCTCGGGTGGCCTTCATCGCCTGGCCGACCAGCGCGTTGAACGCCTTCTCCTTGCCGGCGCGGAACTCCTCGACCGACTTCGGGTTCGCGGCGAGCACCTCGTCGACGATCTTCTCGATCGCACCGGTGTCGCTGATCTGCTTCAGGCCCTTCGCCTCGATCACGCGGTCGGCCGCGTCGTCGCCCGCGAGCCGCTCGTCCCAGATCGCCTGGAACACCTCTCGGGCGATCTTGCCGGACACCGTGCCGTCGGCGATCCGCGCGATCAGCCGCGAGAGCTGCGTCGGCGACACCGGGCACGTGTCGATCTCCAGGCCCTCGCGGTTGAGCCGCGCGGCGACGTCGACCATCACCCAGTTTGCCGCGGTCTTGGCTTGCCTCGCGGCATCGGGCAGCGCGGCGACGACCTCCTCGAAGTAACGCGCTGTCGGGCGGCTCGCGGTCAGCGTGACCGCGTCGTAGGCGGTGAGGCCCAGGTCCCGCTCGAAGCGCGCGCGCATCGCGGCCGGAAGCTCGGGCAGCGCCGCGCGCACGCGCTCGACCAGCGCCGGCTCGACGACCAGCGGCGGCAGGTCCGGATCGGGGAAGTAGCGGTAGTCGTGCGCGTCCTCCTTCGAGCGCATCGACCGGGTCTCGTCGCGGTCCGGGTCGTAGAGCCGCGTCTCCTGCACGACGCGCCCGCCGTCCTCGATCAGCTCGACCTGGCGGCGCACCTCGTACTCGATCGCCTGCTGCATGAACCGGAAGGAGTTCAGGTTCTTGATCTCGCAGCGCGTGCCGAACTCGGCCTGCCCGAGCGGACGCACCGACACGTTCGCGTCGCAGCGGAACGAGCCCTCCTGCATGTTGCCGTCGCAGATCCCGAGCCAGGTGACCAGCCCGTGGAGCGCGCGCGCGTAGGCGACCGCCTCGGCCGACGAGCGCATGTCGGGCTCGGTGACGATCTCGAGCAGCGGCGTGCCCGCGCGGTTGAGGTCGATGCCCGACATGCCGGCGAAGGCGGCGCCGCCGAGCGCGCGCATCGCGTCCTCGTGCAGCGACTTGCCCGCGTCCTCCTCGAGGTGCGCGCGGGTCAGGCGCACGAACTTCTCGCGCGGCTCGCCGTCGTGCTGCCAGACGATCGGCAGCCCGCCGCCCGAGACCACGGGGATCTCGTACTGGCTGATCTGGTAGCCCTTGGGCAGGTCTGGATAAAAGTAGTTCTTGCGCGCGAACACCGAACGCGGCGCGATCGCGGCGCCGACCGCGAGGCCGAACTTCACCGCGCACTCGAGCGCCGCGCCGTTGAACACCGGCAGCACGCCCGGCAGCGCGAGGTCGACCGGGCTCGCCTGCGTGTTCGGCGGCGCGCCGAACGCGGTCGACGCCCCGGAGAAGATCTTCGAGCGGGTCGCGAGCTGGACGTGCGTCTCCAGCCCGATCACGACTTCCCAGCCTTTCATCGCCTGTCCTTCATCGCGTCGCCTTCATCGGGTCGCGCAGGCGCCCGTCCCGGGATCGAACATCACCGGCCACGCCTCCTCGTAGATGCCCGGCGTGCAGCGGGCCTCGCAGCCGGCATGCGCGAGGGTCACCCGCTGCGGCTGCTGCCAGATCATCAGCTTGCACGCGCTGCCGTCGCGCGCCGCGAGCTCGATCGACGGGCGGCTGCGAACCTGCCGGAAGTCCTGCAGCTCGAAGCGGCAGCTGCCGCGCCGGCCGACCCACAGCTGCCAGGACAGCGCATCGACCCGGTTGTCGCGCACGGTGAGCGTCGCGTCCTCGCGGAAGCCGTCCTCCTC
>JADCHE010000078.1 GCA_020248665.1 Burkholderiales bacterium
ACCCGCCGCCCGCCCCGCGGCCCCCGCGGCGCCCGCGGGCGGAACGGCGCCGACGGTCCGCGGCGGCCGCTCGTCCCAGCCGGTCGCGCCGCGCTGACGCGGACCGCGCCGCACGCCGGCGCGACACCGGGAACGCGCGCGGCTCGAGGCGCCGCGAGCCCCCGATTCAGCCCTCCTGGGGCGTCGCCGCCGGTGCGCCGAGCGTGCGCCGGAGCAGCGGCCCGAGTGCATCCAGCGTGCGGCGCGTCGCGCCCCGGTGCGTGGCCGCGAATCGCGCGCCCGCCGCGCCCATCGCGCGCGCCGCCTCGCCGTCGGCGAGCAGCCGCAGCCCCTCGGCGATCGCCGCGTCGGCATCGGCCACGGGCCGGGCGGCGCCCTCCTCGATCGCCTGCGCGGCGGCCTCGGCGAAGTTGAAGGTGCTCGGGCCGACGAGCACCGGGCAGCCGGCCGCACAGGCCTCGATCAGGTTCTGCGAGCCGAACGGCTTCAGCGAGCCGCCGATGACCGCGCAGCCGGCGAGCGCATACCAGGCGTCCATCTCGCCCATCGAGTCGCCGAGCAGCAGGTCGACGCCCGACCAGTCGAAGGCCGGATCGTCGAGCGCCGCGCGTCGCGCGACCACAAAGCCGGCCGCGGCCGCGTCGCGCGCGACCTCGCCGAAGCGCTGCGGATGGCGCGGCACGATCGCGAGCAGCGGGCGCGGCGCGGCGCCGGCCGGACCGGCTTCCGGGCGCACGGGCGCTGCGCCCGCGGGTGTACCAAGCGCCCGTCGCCACGCGTCCCACAGCAGCGGCTCTTCGCCGTCGCGCGTGCTCGCCGCGACCAGCACCGGCCGGCCGATCCGCGCCCGCCAGCCGGCGCCGAGCGCGAGCAGCGCCGCCTTGGGCGCGTTGTCGAACTTCAGGTTGCCGGTGACCGCGTCGGCCTCGCGGCCGAGCGAGGCGATCCGCTCGGCGTCCGCGGGCGACTGCGCGAGCACCGCCGCGAGCCGGCGTGCCGCCGGGGCGACCAGCGCCCGCGTGCGTTCCCCGCGTGCGAGCGAGCGCGCCGACAGCCGCGCGTTGACCAGCGCGACCGGCACCCCTTCGCGCTCGGCCGCGGCCATCAGGTTAGGCCACAGCTCCGTCTCCATCACCAGCCCGATCGACGGCCGCCAGGCGCGCAGGAAGCGCCGCGGCGCGCCCGCGTAGTCGTACGGCAGGTAGGCCTGAGCGAAGCGTGTGCCGAGCGGCTTCGCGTACAGCTCGCGCGCGGTCTCGCGACCGGTCGGCGTCATCGCGGTGATGAGGATCCGCGCCTGCGGGTATGCGGCGGCGAGCGCCGAGACCAGCGGCTGCGCGGCCCGGGTCTCGCCGACCGAGACCGCGTGGATCCAGATCAGCGGCCCGGGGTCGGCGCGACGCGGCTGCAGGCCGAAGCGCTCGGCCCAGTGCGTGCGGTACTCGGGCTGGCGGCGCGAGCGCCAGAGCAGGTAGCCGACGACCAGCGGGGTCGCAAGCAGCCAGCCGATCGAGTACAGGACGCGCACGCGGCGATCATACGCGACGCCCCGCGCGCGGCCCGGACGCGCCGGGCGCGGCCGCCGCGGGGTGCGCGGCGCCGGTCAGAACGGGATCGTCGCGTCCGGCGCGACCGCGCGGATCGCGGCACGGAACGCCGCCTGGATCCGGGCCAGCGCCTCGGGCGACTCGGCCTCGAAGCGCGTGACCACCACCGGCGTGGTGTTCGACGCCCGCGCCAGCCCGAAGCCGTCCGGGTACTCGACGCGCACCCCGTCGATCGTGATCACCTCGGTCGCGCCCTCGAACTTCGCGGTCTTCTGCAGCGCCTCGACGAGCCGGAAGTTCTCGCCCTCGGCCGTGCGGATCTGGATCTCGGGCGTCGCCGACGCGTCCGGCAGCGCCTCGAGCACCGCGCTCGGGTCCGCGGTGCGCGCGAGGATCTCCAGCAGCCGCGCGCCGGTGTACAGCCCGTCGTCGAAGCCGTACCACCGGTCGTTGAAGAACACGTGGCCGCTCATCTCGCCAGCGAGCGGCGCGCCGGTCTCCTTGAGCTTCGCCTTGATCAGCGAGTGCCCGGTACGCCACATCAGCGGCTGGCCGCCGTGCCGCCTGATCCAAGGCGCGAGGTTCCGCGTGCACTTCACGTCGTAGATGATCTGGCCCCCCGGGCGGTGCGCGAGCACGTCCTGCGCGTAGAGCATCAGTTGGCGGTCCGGCCAGATGATCTGGCCGCGCTTCGTGACCACCCCGAGCCGGTCGCCGTCGCCGTCGAAGGCGAGCCCGATCTCGCAGTCGGTCTCGCGCAGGCAGCGGACCAGGTCCTCGAGGTTCTCGGGGTGCGCCGGGTCCGGATGGTGGTTCGGGAAGGTGCCGTCGACCTCGGTGAACAGCTCGACGACCTCGCAGCCGAGCGAGCGGAAGAGCGTCGGCGCGAGCGCGCCCGCGACGCCGTTGCCGCAGTCGATCGCGATCTTCATCGGCCGCGCGAGCTTCACGTCGCCGAGGATGCGGGCGAGGTACTCGTCGGACACCGGACGGCTCACGACCTTGCCGCGCGTGCCCGCCGCGGCGCGCTGCGCGAAGCCGGGCGCGACGATCGCGTCGTACAGCCCGCGGATCGAGTCGCCGTACAGCGTCGCGCCGCCGAGCATCATCTTCAGCCCGTTGTACTCGGGCGGGTTGTGGCTGCCGGTGACCGCGACCCCCGAGCCGGTGCCGGTCAGCGCGGTCGCGTAGTAGACGACCGGCGTGGGCACCATGCCGACGTCGATCGCGTCGACGCCCGCCGAGGTGATGCCGTCGGTCAGCGCCGCGATCAGCCGCGGCCCGGACAGCCGCCCGTCCCGGCCGACGACGATCGCCGCGATGCCCGCCTCGCGGGCCCGCAGGCCGAGCGCGGCGCCGATCGAGCGCACCGCCTCGTCGGTCAGGGTGACCTTGGCGGCGTCGCCGTCGACGATCCCGCGGATGTCGTAGGCCTTGAAGATCGAGGAGGACAGCTCAGTCGGCATTGCGAAATGGGCGAGCCCGTTCGGATGTCAAGTATATCGGCCGCCTCGGACCGCGGATGCGACGGAATCGACACGGAGCGCGTCGAACGGTGGATCGTCACGGCACCTGGACCGGATCCCCGGCGCACCCGCCGACCGCTCGTCAGCGCGGCAGGCGCCCGAGCTTGGCGACGTCGGCGTAGATGCAGGGCAGGTCGATCACAGCGGCCCGCCCCTCGACGGGCCGCTCGACGACCGGCGCGTCAGGCAGCCCCGCGCGCGCGAGCATCGCATCGAGTAGCGCGCGCATCGTCACGGGACGCCCACTGCCCACGTTGTAGACCTCTCCTCGCGCCCCGTGCTCGAAAACGCGCGCAATGAGATCGGCAGCCTCGTCCAGCCCGAGGTAGTCGCGCGCGGCCTCGAGGCTGCCGAATTCGAGCCGGTCGATCTCTCCGCGCGCGAACGCGTCGATCTGCCGCTGGGCCCGACCCGCGAACAGCCGCTCGGACAGCCCCGGCCCGTGCACGTTGAACAGCCGCGCGACGACGACGTCCGCCCCCCTCGCCGCCGCGAAGTAGCCGGCGATCTGCGTCTGCATCGCCTTGGTCAGCCCGTAGACCGACACCGGCCGCAGCGGCCTGCACTCCGGCACCGGATTCTCACCGGGCGGGATCACGCCGTACTCCGCGGCACTGCCGATCAGGACGACCCGGGACTCGCAGCCCGCCTCCGCCAGCGCTTCCATGATCCATCCGGCACTCAGCGCGTTGACCGCGGTGTCGACCGTGAGATCGTTGCGAAAGCTGCCCGCGAGATGCAGGACCGCCCGAGGCCGCAGCCTTCCCACCAGCGCGCGCACGGCGTCACGATCCGAGACGTCGCACCGCGCGTAGTCGGACGCGCCGGATACGCGGTCTCGTTCCATTCGCCCGGACGCGACGACCGGCTCCCCGGTGAGGACCGCGAACCGCTCGATCACGGCCGACGCGAGGCCGCCGGTCGCGCCGGTGACAAGGATCGTCACGGCAGAGAGACGTTGAGGCGGCGCGCCAGGGCCTCGAAGTTCGTGTCGGCGTACTCGTAATCGTCCGGACGCCCGATGTCGAGCCAGTAGCCGCCGAACGGGGCGATCCGTATGTTGGCGCAGCGAGCGATCCCGTCGATCATCAGGCTGTCGAATCCATAGGGCTTGCCGCGCGGCAGGGCGTCGACCACCTTGCGGTTGAGGCAGTAGATGCCCATGCTCACGTCGAACGAGTACGTGGGCTTCTCCACGAACTCCCGCAGCCGGAACTCCGCATCGAAGCGCAGCACCCCGAAGTCGATCTTCACATCGCGGCGGAACACCGACACCGAAGTCTCGGCACCCGACGCGACGTGGTCGGCGAAGAACCGGCCGTAGTCGAGGTCGCACAGGATGTCGCCGTTCATCACCAGAAAGTCGTCCGGCAGGTCGGAGATCAGGGTCAGCGGACCGATGGTCGACAGCGGCTCCTCCTCGAGCGAGTAGTCGATCCGCAGGCCGAACCGGCTGCCGTCGC
>JADCHE010000079.1 GCA_020248665.1 Burkholderiales bacterium
CCGGGTCGGTCGACTCGTCGAGGAACGCCTTCGTCACGCGCGGCGCCAGCCTGTCCTGGCAGTACTGCGCGGCCGCCTCGCGGATCATCCGCTCGTCCTCGGTCAGCTGCGACTCGAGCAGCAGCGGGTCGTCCCAATTGAATGCGGCTTTCACACGCAAATGAGGGCCGCGCGCGGTGTCGGGTGCGTTCATCTCGTTTCGTCCTTGAGTGAGGGCAGGCCGCGCCGCGGTCAGCGGTGGCCGAACGAAGGCGTGCGCTTGTCGAGGAACGCGCGCATGCCCTCGTGCGCGTCCTCGCTCGCGAAGCGCGCGTAGAGTTGCCGGCGCTCGAAGAGCACGCCCTCGGCGAGCGTCGATTCGTAGGCGCGGTCGACCGACTCCTTGATCGCCCGCAGCGCGGGCAGCGAGTACCCGGCGATCGCGGTCGCGAGCGCCAGCGTCTCCTCGAGCAGCCGGTCGTCGTCGACGACGCGCGACACCAGCCCGTAGCGGTCGGCCTCGTCGGCGTCGAGCACCCGACCGGACAGGCACATGTCCATCGCCTTGGCCTTGCCGATCGCGCGCGGCAGGCGCTGCGTGCCGCCGGCGCCGGGCAGCATCGCGAGCCTGATCTCGGGCAGCCCGAAGCGCGCGCTGCGGCCGGCGACCACGATGTCGCAGGCGAGCGCAAGCTCGCAGCCGCCGCCCATCGCCCAGCCCGAGACCGCGGCGAGCACCGGCTTGCGCACGCGGCGGATCGTCTCCCAGTTGCGGGTGATGAACCGGTCGCGCTCGACGTCGGCGATCGTCCAGTCGACCATCGCGGCGATATCGGCGCCGGCGGCGAAGGCCTTCGGGCCACCGGCGATCACGATCGCGCCGATGCCCTCGTCGGCGTCGAACGCGAGCAGCGCGGCGCCCAGCGCGTCCATCAGCGCGTCGTCGAGCGCGTTCAGCGCCTTCGGGCGATTCAGCGTGACCAGGCCGACGCGGCCCGCGCGCTCGACGAGGACGGGCGCCGCGCCCGCGGCGGGAGGGGTCGGGGTGTCCATGCGGTGCCTGCTCAGAGGGTGCCGTCGCGCAGCATCTCGCGCAGCCGGAACTTCTGGATCTTGCCCGACGGCGTCGCGGGCATCGCCTCGCGCACGACCAGCTTCTCGGGGACGTACTGCTTCGCGACCTTCTGCTCGGCCAGGAACGCGACCATCCCCTCGAAGTCGATCGACTGGCCCGGCTTCGGCACCACCACCGCGCACGCGCGCTCGCCGAGACGCTCGTCCGCGTAGGCGACGATCGCCACCTGCGCGACCGCGGGGTGGCGGTAGAGCAGCGCCTCGATCTCGACGACCGGGATGTTCTCGCCGCCGCGGATGATGACGTCCTTGCTGCGGCCGCTGATGCGGATGTAGCCGCGCTCGTCCATCCGCGCGAGGTCGCCGGTGTCGAACCAGCCTTCGGGGTCGGTGTTGTTCAGGTGGGGACGCTTCAGGTAGCCGCCGAAGTTCGAGCAGCCGCGCGCCAGCAACCGGCCCGGCTCGTCGCGCGGCAGCTCGCGGCCGTCGGCGTCGGCGATCTTCAGCTCGACGCCCGGCAGCGGCTTGCCGTCGGTGTTGCAGGCGCGCTCGTCGTCGTCGTCGAGCTCGATCGTGGTCACCGCGCCGTTCTCGGTCATGCCCCAGGCCGACACGATCTTGGTGCCGAGCGTCGCGCGGGCCTGCTCGACCAGCGCGCCGGGGATCGGCGCGCCGGCGCACAGGAAGGTGCGCAGGCTCGGCACGGCCAGGCCGGTCTCCTTGACGACGCGGGTCAGGTCGGCGAGGAACGGGGTCGACGCCATCGTGAAGGTGACGCCCTCGGCGCGGATCAGCTCGACGGCCCGCGCCGGGTCCCAGATGTCCTGCAGCACCGCGCGGGCGCGCAGCATCGGGGGCATCATCAGCCCGTACATGAAGCCGGTCTGGTGGGCCATCGGCGAGGCCATCAGCACGACGTCGTCGGCGCCGAGCCGCATCCGCCCGGCGTAGGGCACGATGTTGGAGAACAGCGTGTTGGCCGAGTGCATCGCGCCCTTGGGCTCGCCGGTCGTGCCCGAGGTGTAGATCAGCTGGGTGACGTCGTCGGGCCCGGGGCGCGAGGCCGACAGGATCGCGGCGGCGTCCGGCTCGCGCTCCCACGCGGGGCCGGCGAGCAGCGTGTCGAAGCCGTCGGGTCCGTCGTCGTCGATCACGACGACCCGCTCGAGGGTCTTCAGCGACGCCTGCAGCGCGCGCCCCATCGCCGCGTGGTCGAAGCCGCGGAAGCGCTTCGGCACGACCAGCACCTTCGCCTCGCCGTGGCCGAGCATGAAGGTGAGCTCGCGCTCGCGGAAGATCGGCATCAGCGGGTTGGCGACCGCGCCGATGCGCGAGCACGCCAGGTAGAGCGCGGTGAACTGCCACCAGTTCGGCAGCTGCATCGCGACGACGTCGTTGCGCCGCACGCCGAGCCGGTGCAGGCCGACGGCGATCCGGTCGACCATCGTCGCGAGCTCGCGGTAGGTGAGGCGGCGCATGTCGCCGCCCTCGACGCGCAGCGCGACCAGCGCGACCCGGTCGGGACACTCGACCACGCACGCGTCGAGCTCGTCGTTGATCGTGCGGTCGCGCCACCAGCCCCCGGCGACGCTCGCCGCCCGGCGGGGCGGCAGCAGCACGGCATCGAAGTCCATTGTCGTCTCCTCTCGTGATGTGCGGTCGGGTCGGCGTCTCAGGCCGGCACCGCCTTGCGTCCGGCCCGGGTGCGGGCCACGATCGTCTTCATGATCTGCGCGGTGCCGTCGCCGATCTGGAAGCCCAGCACGTCGCGCAGCCGCTGCTCCATCGGGCCCCGGTCGTAGCCGCCGTGCCCGTGCAGCAGCAGGCACTGGTGGATCACGTCGTAGGCGAGCTTCGGTCCCCACCACTTGCACATCGCCGCCTCGGCCGCATGCGGCAGGCCGCGGTCCTTCAGCCAGAGCGCCTGCAGGCAGAGCAGCCGTGCCGCCTCGACCTGGGTCTCGAACTCCGCGAGCGGATGCGTGACGCCCTGGAACGCCGACAGTGGCTGGCCGAACGCCTGGCGCTCGACGACCCAGGCCCAGGTCTCCTCCATCGCCACGCGGGCCACCGCCAGCACCTGCAGGCCGATCAGCGCGCGCGAGAAGTCGAAGCCCTGCATCACCTGCACGAAGCCCTGGCCTTCGTCGCCCAGCCGGTGGTCGACCGGCACGCGGACGTCGTCGAAGAACAGCGAGCCGCGGCCGATCGCCCGCTGGCCGTGGCAGTCGAAGCGGCTGCGGGTCAGGCCCGGCGCGTCGGTCGGCACGAGCAGCGCGGTCACGCCGCGCGCGCCCGAGTCGGGCGCGCCGGTGCGGCCGAAGACGACGACCGCGTCGGCCTGGTCGGCCGCGGAGATCGAGGTCTTCTCGCCGTTGATCACGTAGTGCTCGCCGATGCGTTCGACGCGCAGCTGCAGGTTCGCCGCGTCCGAGCCGCCGCGCGGCTCGGTGAGCGCGATCGCGACCAGCGCCTCGCCGGCGACCAGCCGGCGCAGCAACGGGCCGACCACCTCGGGGCGGCCGTGCTCGGCGAGGATCTGCGCGTTCAGCGACGCGAGCAGGTTCACGTAGGACAGGCTCAGGTCGGCGCGCGCGATCTCCTCGTGGATCACGCCGGCGGCGAGGCAGCCCAGGCCCTGGCCGCCGAAGGCCTCGGGCAGCTCGGGCGCGATGAAGCCCATCGCGCCCATCTCGCGCACCAGCGACCGGTCGAGCACCCTCGTGCGGTCGCGCTCCAGGAAGCCCGGGGCCACGCGCTCGGTCGCGTAGCGGCGGGCGTGCTCGCCGAGCGCGCGCAGGTCGTCGTCGAGGTAGGGATTCATCGATGCGCCCGCGTTCACTTCGCGTACTTCCTGAACTCGGGCTTGCGCTTCTCCTTCAGCGCCGCCACCCCCTCGCGCGACTCCTCGGTGTCGTAGTAGAGCTTCAGCGCGTACATGCCCATGCCGGCGATGCCTGCCTGGTGCGCGGTGTCCATGTTGAAGCTGCGCTTGGCGATCGCGATCGCGGTCGGGCTGCGTTCGCAGATCGTCTCGGCCCACTCCTGCACCGTGGCGTCGAGCTCCTCGTGCGGCACGCAGACGTTGGCCAGCCCCATCGCCACGGCTTCCTGGCCCGAGTAGCGCTTGTTGAGGTACCAGATCTCGCGCGCCTTCTTCTCGCCGACGACGCGGGCGAGGAACGCGGTGCCGTAGCCCGGGTCGACCGAGCCCATCTTCGGGCCGACCTGGCCGAAGATCGCCTTCTCCGAGCAGATCGTCAGGTCGCAGATCGTGCACAGGACGTTGCCGCCGCCGATCGCGAAGCCCTGCACGCGGGCGATCACGGGCTTGGGCACGTCGCGGATCGCGGTGTGCAGCTCCTCCATCGGCAGGCCGATGGTGCCGCGGCCGTCGTAGTTGCCGTCGTGCGCGGACTGGTCGCCGCCGGTGCAGAACGCCCGGTCGCCCGCGCCGGCGAGCACGATCGCGCCGATCGAGCGGTCGTAGCCGGCGCGGTTCAGCGCGCGGATCAGCTCGTCGCAGGTGGTGCCGCGGAAGGCGTTCATCTTGTCCGGCCGGTTGATCGTGATCCAGGCCACGCCGTTGCGGACTTCGTAGAGGAGGTCTTCGTACTGGGGGGTGCTCATGGTTCAGTTCCCGTGGGTGTCTGGTGGGGCGCTCAGCCGGCCATCGTCAGGCCGCCGGAGACGCTGAGGACCTGGCCGGTCACGTAGCCGGCGTCGTCGCTCGCGAAGAAGAGGATCGCGCCGGGCAGGTCGTCGGGCCGGCCGATGCGGCCGAGCGGGATCGAGCGGGTGAAGGCCTCGACCAGCTTCTCGGGATTGCCGGCGCCCTGCTTGTAGTCCTCGAACAGCGCGGTCTCGGTCGGGCCCGGGCAGACCACGTTCACGGTGATGCCGTGGCGCGCGTGCTCGCGCGCGAGGGTCTTGGAGAACGCGACCAGGCCGCCCTTGCACGCGGCGTAGACCGCCTCGCCCGACGAGCCGACCCGAGCGGCGTCCGAGGACACGTTGACGATGCGGCCGGCCTTGCGCGCCACCATGCCGGGCAGCACGGCGTGATGCATGTGCAGCGCGCCGGTCAGGTTGATGGCGATCAGCCGGTCCCACTGCGCGGGCTCGGTCTTCGTGAAGGGCTTGAAGACGTCCCAGCCGGCGTTGTTGACCAGCACGTCGATCGGGCCGAGCGCGGCCTCGGTGCCGGCGACCGCGGCGTCGACCTGGGCCCGGTCGGTGATGTCGCAGCGGAAGGCCTTCGCGGCGCCGCCCGCGTCGCGGATCGCCGAAGCCACTGCCTCGGCCGCGTCGAGGTTCATGTCGAGCACGGCGACCTTCGCGCCCTCGGCGCCGAAGCGCCGGCAGGTCGCGCCGCCGATGCCGCCCCCGCCCCCGGTGACCACCACCGCCCTGCCTTCGAATCGTCGCATCGTGCTTCTCCTCCGGTGTCTGCTAACGTGGTTCGGATCGGGCGACCTGCCCGTCGACATAAAGCAATATATTGACATATCATAGCGCCAGGACACATCCTGCGCAAGAGGCTGCGCCGGAGTGATGATGGTACAAAGCGCCAAGAAATCGGATCAGACCAAGATGGAGCTGGCCAATCGCCTGTTCTTCCGTATGTATCAGTGCGCAAACATGTTGCACAAAACCGGCACGCGGGCGGTCGAGGCCGAGGGGCTGACGACGCAGCAGTGGGCGGTCCTGGGGGCGCTGTCGCGCGACACGGCCCAGGCCGGGATGGGCATCGGTGAGCTGGCCCGCTACCTGATGGTCAGCCGGCAGAACCTGTCCGGCGTGATCGGGCGGATGGAGCGCGACGGCCACCTCGCGATCGTGCCCGACGAGCGAGACCGGCGCGCCCGCGTGGTGACGATCACCGAGTCCGGGCGGCACGTCTGGCGCGTGCTCGCGCAGCCCAAGATCCGCGCGTACTACGAGGCGGCGCTGCAGGACTTTTCGGTCAACGACGCCGCCCACGCGCTGCACTACCTGCTCAAGATCCTCGAGAACATGCAGCGGATCGACGCCGAGCAGTCGGGCGGCGAGGACGCGGACGGCGAGACGTCCGCCGAGCGCGGGATGCCGGTCCGAGCCTGAGCCGCACGCCCCCGCCGGCAGCGGGGGCGCGCCGCAGGCCGGACAATGCCTGGATGCTGCTCGTCCACCGTCCCGAAGGTCTCTACTGCGAGGCCGGCGACTTCTTCGTCGACCCGTGGCGCCCGGTCCGCCGCGCGGTCATCACCCACGCGCACGCCGACCACGCGCGCCCCGGCCACGCCGCCTACCTCGCCGCCGCGCCCGCCGAGGGCGTGCTGCGCGCGCGGCTCGGCGCCGGCATCGCGCTGCGCACGCTCGAATACGGCGAGACGATCGAGTCGAACGGCGCGCGCGTGTCGCTGCACCCGGCCGGCCACGTGCTCGGCTCCGCGCAGGTGCGCATCGAGCACCGCGGCGAGGTCTGGGTAGTCAGCGGCGACTACAAGGTCGAGCCCGATCCCACCTGCGTCCCCTTCGAGCCGGTACGCTGCCACACCTTCGTCACCGAGTCGACGTTCGGGCTGCCGATCTACCGCTGGGCGCCGTCGGCCGAGGTGTTCGCCGGCGTGAACGCATGGTGGCGCGCGAACGCCGACGCGGGCCGCGCGAGCGTGCTGTACTGCTACGCGTTCGGCAAGGCGCAGCGCATCCTCGCCGGCGTCGACGCGTCGATCGGCCCGATCGTCTGCCACGGCGCGATCGAGCCGCTGAACCGCGCGTACCGCGCGGCCGGCGTCGCGCTCCCGCCGACGCGGCTGGTGTCCGAGGTGAAGGACCGTGCCGAGCTCGGCCGCGCGCTGGTGCTCGCGCCGCCGTCGGCCGGCGGCACGACCTGGATCCGGCGATTCCCGGATCCCAGCGACGCGTTCGCCTCGGGCTGGATGGCGGTGCGCGGCGCGCGGCGGCGCCGCGCGGTCGACCGCGGCTTCGTGCTGTCGGACCACGCCGACTGGCCGGGCCTGCACGCGGCCGTCGGCGCGAGCGGCGCGCAGCGCATCTTCGTCACGCACGGCTACGTGCCGGTGATGATGCGCTGGCTCGCGGAGCAGGGGCTGGATGCGCAGTCGTTCGAGACCGAGTTCGGCGGCGAGGAGGGCGCGGCGATCGACGACGCCGGCGCGGCCGCGGCGCCCGGCGCGGCGACCGATGGCGAGGCCGCGGACGTGGCGGGCCCGGCCGGGCCGCGCGCCGACGACCCGGACGGTCGCGCGTGAAGGCGTTCGCCGACCTGTACGCAGAGCTCGACGCGTCGACCTCGACGCTGCACAAGGTCGACGCGCTCGAGCGCTACCTGCGCGGCGCGGCGCCCGCCGACGCAGCCTGGGCGGTCTATGTGCTCGCCGGCGGCAAGCCGCGCCAGGCGGTGGCCTCGCGGCTGATGCGCGAGGCCGCCCGCGAGGCCGCAGGCCTGCCCGAGTGGCTGTTCGACGAGAGCTACCAGGCGGTCGGTGACCTCGCCGAGACGATCGCGCACCTGCTGCCGCCGGCGACGACGCTCGAGGTCGTGGGGCTCGCCGAGTGGATGACGCGGCGGCTGCCTTCGCTGCGCGGCGCCCCGCCCGAGGATGCGAAGGCCGCGCTGCGCGGCTGGTGGTCGGCGCTCGACTGGAACGGCCGCTTCGTGCTGAGCAAGCTGATCACCGGCGGCTTTCGCGTCGGCGTCTCGAAGCTGCTGGTGATGCGCGCGGTCGCGCGCGTCGCCGGGCTCGACGAGAAGCTGCTCGCGCAGCGGATGATCGGCTACACCGACGCACGCGCCTCGCCCGACGCGGCACGATGGCTCGCGCTGATCGCCCCCGCCGACGCGGCCGAACCCGCCGCCGCGACCGCCGGGCACCCGTACCCGTTCTTCCTGGCGCACCCGCTGCAGCAGCCGCCCGAATCGCTCGGCGCGCCCGGCGACTGGCTCGTCGAGTGGAAGTGGGACGGCATCCGCGCGCAGCTGGTGCTGCGCGCAGGCGGCGCGTGGCTGTGGTCGCGCGGCGAGGAGCTGATCACCGAGCGCTTCCCCGAGATCGAGCGCGCGGCGCGCGCGTTCGCGGCCTCGGTCGCGCCGGCGGGCGAGGGCCTGGTGCTCGACGGCGAGGTGCTCGCCTGGGACCCGCAGGCCGTGCGACCGATGCCCTTCGCCGCGCTGCAGAAACGGGTGGCGCGCAAGACCCTCACGCCCGCGGTGCTGCGCGCCTCGCCCGCCGCGTTCGTCGCCTACGACCTGCTCGAGTGGCGCGGCGAGGACTGGCGACCGCGCCCGCAGGCCGAACGCCGCGCGATGCTCGAGTCGCTGCTCGAGGCGGCGGCGGTGCCCGGACTGTCGCTGTCGCCGCGCGTCGTCGCCGACGACTGGGCCGGGTTCGCCGCGCTGCGCGAGGCCTCGCGCGCGCGCGGCGTCGAGGGCTTCATGCTCAAGCGCCTGGCGTCCGCGTACGGCGTCGGCCGCACGAAGGTCGACGGCGGCGACTGGTGGAAGTGGAAGGTCGAGCCGTTCAGCGTCGACGCGGTGCTGGTCTACGCGCAGCGCGGCCACGGCCGGCGCGCGAGCCTGTACACGGACTACACGTTCGCGGTCTGGGATCGCGCGGTCGACGCCGCGGGCGGTCCGAGCGACCCGCCGCGCGCGCTGCTGCCGTTCGCCAAGGCGTACTCGGGCCTGACCGACGAGGAGATCCGCCGCGTCGACGCGATCGTGCGCCGCACGACGGTGGAAAAGTTCGGCCCGGTGCGCAGCGTGACGCCCACGCTGGTCTTCGAGCTCGGCTTCGAGGCGATCGCGCGCTCGCCGCGCCACAAGTCGGGCATCGCGGTCCGTTTTCCGCGGATGCTGCGCTGGCGCACCGACAAGCCTGTCGGCGAGGCGGACACGATCGAGGCGCTGCGCGCGCTGCTGCCGCCGGGATGAACCGGCGGCCCGACGCGAACATCCGCGGCACGTCGGCGAGCGTCACCGGTGGCGGGTCCGCCTCGCGCAGCGTCCAGTCGCCCCACGCGGTCGCGACCGGATGCGGCACGACGGTGACGTCGTCGCGCTGCGAGGACGGCCGGGGGTCCTTCGTCGGGTCGTGGTGCACCCGGACCCGTGAGAACGGGCCGATCTCGTCGGGCAACTGCCCGGCCGTGGCGGGCGGCTCGCTCGACGACAGCGCACCGAATGCGAGGTTCATCGGAGCGGGCTCTGCGAAGTGGGGCCGTGCGCCGGTGCGACGCCCGTGCGCAGGGTGCCCTCGCAGGCAAGCGCCGAACCCGGGCGCGGGGCGTGCCTGGTGCCGGGCCTGCCGCCCGAGGTCGGCCCGGCGATCGCGCCGCCTCCGTATACTCGTCCGATGGCCGACGATCCTCGCTTCGAGACCCTGCGCGCGCGGCTGCTGGCGCGTCCCCGTCCCGGAGCGTGGCTCGGCCTCGTGATCCGCGCGTTCCCGGCGGACGGGGCCGACGACGGACCGCCGCACTGGCTCGTGGCCGGCTGGCGAGCCGACGAGGACGGTCTCGTGCCCCGACTGCCTGAGTTCGCCGCGATCGCGTCGCCCGACCGCGAGCGGGCGCTCGCCGAGTTGCTCGTGCACCTGCCGCCCGGCGCATCGGTGCACCTCGCGACGCCCGAGCGCGTCGACGCGGCGCTGGTCGCGCAGATGGTGCTCGAGGTCGACCGCACCCTGCAGCCGTGGCATCGCGACGGGCTGCGGGCGTTCGTCGACGCGCTGCGCGAGGCGGACCGCGCGCGGATCCGCGCGCGCTACACCGATCGGGAGGACGGCTACGAGCGGATGCGCGCGACGCTGCTCGGCGGCGGGGGCGACGACTGAGTGCGGCTCGCCGGCGTCGACTTCACCAGCGCGCCGCGGCCGCGCAAGCCGATCACCGTCGCCCTCGCCGACGGCATCGAGCCTGCGCCCGGCGGCGGCGTGCGCGTCGCGCTCGCGCGGCTCGAGGCGATCGATTCGTTCGACGCGTGGGACGCGTGGCTGCGCGCGCCGGGTCCGTGGCTCGCGGCGTTCGACTTCCCCTTCGCGTTCGCGCGCGCGTTCGTCGCCGCGCAGGGCTGGCCGCTCGACGGCCCCGACGCATGGGCCGCGATCACCGCGCGCGTTGCCGCGCTGTCGCGCGCCGAGCTCGTCGCGCGCTGCCGCGCCTGGTGCGACGCGCGGCCCGCCGGCGACAAGTTCGCGCACCGCGCCTGCGACGCGACCGCGGGCAGCAGCGCGTCGATGAAGTGGGTCAACCCGCCGGTCGCGCTGATGCTGCACGCAGGCGCGCCGCGGCTGCTCGACGCCGGCGTCACGCTGCCCGGCCTGCACGAGCGCGGCACCGATCGCTCGCGGATCGCGCTCGAGGGCTACCCGGGGCTGCCGGCCCGCGCGGTGCTCGGCCGTGCCTCGTACAAGAGCGACGATCCGAAGCGCCGCGACGATCCGGCGCGCCGCGCCGCGCGCGAGCGCCTGGTCGCCGCGCTCGAGGCCGGGGCGCCGCCGCTCGGCGTGCGGCTCGATTTCGGCGCCTGGCGCGAGGCCTGCGTCGAGGAGCCCGGCGCCGACCGCCTCGACGCGGTACTGTGCCTCGTGCAGGCCGCGTGGGCCTGGGCGCGCCGCGAGGCGGACTACGGGCTGCCGCGGCGCGAGGACCGGATCGAGGGGTGGATCGTCGGAGCGTGAGCGGCCCGCGGCGCCGCACCGTCGACCGACATGATGGCGACATCGTGCGATGGCATCGTGCGGCTGCGGCGATGGTCGTCCGCGTTGGAGCAGCGATGAAGCTCGAGGTTCCCACCCCGCTCCTCCGGTGGCCTGACGGCGAGCGCGTGGAGCCCGTCGACGAGATCGTCCGCGCGCTGCGACGCCGCCCCGAGCGCGGCTGACCGGACCGCGCGCCGCCCGCGGCGGGGTCGACCGCGGGTGGGTCGCTCGAAGCGGCTACGATCGCCGCATGCCCGCGTTTCCCCGACCCCGCCCGATTCCGCGCCGTCGCCCGCCGGCGACCGGGACGTCCGGCAGCGACACGGTCGTCGGCCGGACGCCCGCCACCGCGCTGCCGGTGCGACCGCCCGTCACGGCGGCGCCGCCCGAGCCGACCGAAGTCGATGGCTGGTTCGCCCGCCGCGGCTGGTCCCCGTTCGCGTTCCAGCGCGAGGTCTGGGAGGCGGTCGCCCGCGGCGAGTCCGGCCTGCTGCACGCGACGACAGGCGCCGGCAAGACCTACGCGGTGTGGTTCGCGGCGCTGTCGGCCGCGCTCGGGGAGCGCGTCGCGCCGTCGCCGCGCGCCACGCCGCGCTGGTCGCACGCGGGCACCAAGCTGCTCTGGATCACGCCGATGCGCGCGCTCGCCTCCGACAGCGCCCGCGCGCTCGCCGAGCCGCTGCCGGAGCTCGGCCTCGCGTGGACGGCGGCGCTGCGTACGGGCGACACCGCGTCGGCCGAACGCGCGCGCCAGGAGCGCCGCCCGCCCGACGCGCTGGTCACCACGCCCGAGAGCCTGTCGCTGATGCTGTCGCGCGCGGACAGCCCCGAGCGGCTCGGCCGCGTCGCGATGGTGGTCGTCGACGAGTGGCACGAGCTGCTCGGCTCCAAGCGCGGCGTGCAGGTGCAGCTCGCGCTCGCGCGGCTGCGGCGCCTGAACCCGGCGCTCGTCGTCTGGGGCCTGTCGGCGACGCTCGGCAACCTGCGCCACGCGATGGAGGTGCTGCTCGCGCGCGGGGGCGGCCGCCTGGTCCAGGGCGTGCTGCCGAAGACGCTCGTCGTCGACACGCTGCTTCCCGGCTCGACCGAGCGCTTCCCGTGGGGCGGCCACCTCGGCACGCGGATGATCGCGCCGGTGGTCGCCGAGATCGAGGCAAGCCGCAACGCGCTGGTGTTCACCAACACCCGCTCGCAGGCCGAGCTCTGGTACCGGGCGCTGCTCGAGGCGCGACCCGACTGGGCGGGGCTGATCGCGCTGCACCACGGTTCGCTCGACCGCGAGGTGCGCGAGTGGGTCGAGGCGGGCCTGAAGGACGGGCGGCTGAAGGCCGTCGTGTGCACGTCGAGCCTGGACCTCGGGGTTGACTTCTCGCCGGTCGAGCGCGTGCTGCAGGTCGGCAGCCCGAAGGGCGTCGCGCGGCTGATGCAGCGTGCCGGCCGCTCGGGCCACTCCCCGGGCCGGCCCTCGCGGGTCACGCTGGTGCCCACGCACGCGCTCGAGCTCGTCGAGGCGGCGGCCGCGCGCGACGCGGTCGCCGCGCGCGCGATCGAGCCGCGCGACTCGCCGTCGCGTCCGCTCGACGTGCTGGTGCAGCATCTGGTGACGGTCGCCGCGGGCACCGGCTTCGTGCCGGACGAACTGCTCGCCGAGGTCCGCGGCTGTCACGCCTACGCCGCGCTGACCGACGACGAGTGGGCGTGGGCGCTCGACTTCGTGGTGCGCGGCGGACGCTCGCTGCTCGCCTATCCCGAGTACCGGCGCGTGGTGCCCGACGAGCACGGCGTGCACCGCGTGCCCGACCGGGCGATCGCGCGGCGCCACCGGATGTCGATCGGTACCATCGTGGCCGACGCGACCGTGACGGTGAAGTACCGCACCGGCGGCACGATCGGCACGGTCGAGGAAGGGTTCGTCGCGCGGCTGCGGCGCGGCGACTGCTTCCTGTTCGCGGGCCGGCTCCTCGAACTGGTGCGCGTGCACGAGATGACCGCCTACGTGAAGCGCGCGAGCGGGCGGCGCGCCGCGGTGCCGCGCTGGAACGGCAGCAGGATGCCGCTGTCCTCGGAGATGGCCGACGCGGTGCTCGGGCGGCTCGAGCGGGCGGGCGCCGGGGTGTTCGACGGCCCGGAGATGCGGATGGCCGAGCCGCTGCTGAGGCTGCAGCACGCCTGGTCCCGGCTGCCCGACTCGCGCACCCTGCTCGCCGAGCGGCTGCGCTCGCGCGAGGGCTGGCACCTGTTCCTGTATCCGTTCGCCGGCCGGCACGTGCACCTGGGCCTGGCTTCGCTGCTCGCGTGGCGCGCGTCGCGGCGCGCGCCGGCGACGTTCTCGGTCGCGGTCAACGACTACGGGCTCGAGCTGCTGTCGCCCGAGCCGGTCGACTGGTCGGGGCTTGCCGACGGCAGCCTGCTCGCCGAGGGCGAGCTGATGCACGACGTGCTCGCGAGCCTCAACTCGGGCGAGCTCGCGCTGCGGCGCTTCCGAGAGATCGCCCGGATCGCGGGGCTGGTGTTCCAGGGATTTCCGGGGGCGCCGAAGTCGTCGCGCCAGCTGCAGGCCTCGGCCGGCCTCTTCTACGAGGTGTTCCGCGAGCATGACGCGGGCAACCTGCTGCTGACGCAGGCGCAGCGCGAGGTGCTGGAGCAGGAGCTCGACCTCGCGCGGCTGCGCGCGACGCTGGCGCGGCTGCGCGCGCGCACGCTGGTCGAGGTCGAGCTCGATCATCCCGGGCCGTTCGCGTTCCCGCTGCTGATCGAGCGACTGCGCGAGCGGGTGTCGACCGAGACGCTCGCCGACCGGGTCGCGCGGATGGTGCGCGAGCTCGAGCAGGCGGCGGGCGCGGACCGCTGAGGGCGGGCCGGCTCGGCGGCGGGCCGGCGCGTCGGGCGGCGGC